>CAMPCG010000358.1 GCA_946644025.1 uncultured Prevotellaceae bacterium
GTTCAAGAAGCGCAAGTACCAGTACATGGCCAAGGACAAGGACGGCCGCGACGTCTTCCTGGCCGACTCGGGCTACATGCTACAGATGGCCCAGCAGGACTTCAAGCACATAAACTTCCACTTCACCAGCGAGTATTAAGCTATAGAGGCTATAGAAACTATAGAGACTATAAAAAACAAAAAACAAAGCGAAATGGAAAAAAGAGCATTACTCCTGTCCACGCTGCTCTTCATGGCAGTGGTGGCCCTGGCGCAGCAGAGCATCAGCGTCAGCTACAAGGGCCAGCGGCCCGTCATCAGCGATTTCGTCAGCGCCATTCTCTCGCAGCGGGAGCTTAACGAGGCGCTCTACAACGTCCACAACAACTGGGACCTCCGCCGTGCGGGCCAGCCTTTGCAGCGGGGGGCCGCCTTCACCGTCGACGAGAAGAACGGCTTCGTGCGCTTCGACATGGAGTACACCCCCGCAGAGCGCAGCTGGACCGAGTTCTGCTACTGGAACTGCAGCGACGGTAAGCACAAGCTCGTGGCTGTGAACACGGGCCACGAGCTGCGCTTCAAGCCCGTGCAGACGGAGTGTACGGGCCTGACGTTCTACCGCTACGACAACCAGAAGCACACGCTCACCCCGGCCTCGGCCTACGACCTGGGCGCCTCCATCGTCGTCACCCCCGTGGTAGACTACCGTCTGCCCCGCCAGGGCAAGGACATCACCGCCGTCATCAACGCCAAGGACAAGCCGGTAAACATCGTCATGCACTGGAACGGCATGAAGTTCCAGCAGGAGCAGGTAGAGGCCCTCGCCGCCCAGACCCCGTCGGCCAAAAGCAATCCGTCGGCCGACGAGCAGGAGTACATCCGCGTGACGACGGCCGAGGGTCTGCTCAACGCGCTCGGCTCCGACCGCAACATCCTCATTGCCGCCGACACCGAGATTAACCTCACGCCCGCACTGAGCGACGCCGCCAACTTCCGCACCACCTACCGTCTGTGGCTGCCCGACGCCACCGCCACGGGCAACGGCGGCAAGGCGTGCATCGTCAGCGAAGACGTGTTCGACGGTCGGCAGCTCACGCTCGTGGGCATGAAGAACCTCGTCATTCGCGGCGAGCGCAACTCGCGCCTCGTCGTCGAGCCCCGCTACGCCTTCTGCCTCCGCTTCATCGACTGCGAGAAGTGCACCGTAGACAACCTCACCATCGGCCACACCGAGGGCGGCTACTGCGCCGGCGGCGTCATCGGCATCGAGGGCGGCAGCGCCAACATGGTCACCAACTGCGACCTCTACGGCTGCGGCACCTACGGGCTGGACATCAGTGGCACCGAGGGCTTCAAGATGTTCTCGTCGAACATCCACGACTGCACCTACGGCATCATGCAGCTGCGCAACTCCAACGACGTGAAGCTCACGCACTGCGACTTCTTCAACAACCGCGAGTTCACCCTCATTGAGAGCTACGGCTGCAACGGCCTCGCCTTCGAGGACTGCCGCTTCTTTGCCAACTGGGGCGACGCGCCGCTCTTCGGCATCGACCGCCAGTTCACCCTCTCGGGCTGCGCCGTCTACCACCCCACCGAGAACCTGGGAAGCATCGACCTGGCCAACCAGTCGGAAGTGAGCAACCAGTTCTCAGAGAACCCCTTGGACAAGAACATCACCGGCCGCGAGACCGGCCCCGACGGCCACTGGGTACACACCAAATAGCGTCCCCACGCCCCCGCTCCAAGTCCCGTCCTATTACGGGCGATTTGCAATCGCCCCTAACCCCCAACACCCCCACAACAATGAAATTCACAGCAATCATCCCGGCGCGTTACGCCTCGACGCGCTTCCCCGGCAAGCCGCTGGCCCTGCTCGGCGGCAAGACCGTGATACAGAGAGTCTACGAGCAGGTGACAGCCGTGCTCGACGAGGCGTGGGTGGCCACCGACGACGACCGCATCTTCCAGGCCGTTGAGGCCTTCGGCGGGCGCGCCGTGATGACCCGCGCCGACCACAAGAGCGGCACCGACCGCATAGAGGAGGCCGCAGAGAAGATTGGCACCACGGCCGACGTCATCATCAACGTGCAGGGCGACGAGCCCTTCATACAGCCCAGCCAGCTCGAGACCGTCTGCCGGCTCTTCGACGACCCGCGCACGCAGATTGCCACCCTGGGCAAGCACTTCGAGACGATGGAGGCCGCCGACAACCCCAACTCGCCGAAGATAGTGACCGACCGCGACGGCTACGCCCTCTACTTCAGCCGGAGCGTCATACCCTTCGTGCGCGGACGCGACCACACCGAGTGGCTCCACCACTTCCCCTTCCTCAAGCACATCGGCCTCTACGCCTACCGCCGCGACGTGCTGGCCGAGATTACCCGGCTGCCGCAGAGCCCCCTGGAGCTGGCCGAGAGCCTGGAGCAGCTGCGCTGGCTGCAGAACGGCTACAAGATTCGCGTGGGCCTCACCGACGTGGAGACCGTAGGCATTGACACGCCCGAAGACCTCGCCCGTGCCGAGGCCCGGCTGGCCCCCTGAGCAGTCCAGGCAGAACTACTAAGACAGAAACGACATACCCCGGATAATTTTTCGGTTCGTAGCGCACGCTACGGACAATCACGGCGGCCGCTATGAACATTCATGGCGGCCGCCGAAATCATTTTTGGCGGCCGCTGTGAATAAGCAAGAACGTATGCCTCCCCCTAACAGCTCCGTCCTTCCTCCCGCTCTCCCCGGCTCTTCCTCCCGCTTGCCTCCGTCCTCTTTCCCGCCTTGCTCCGCCCTCTTTCCCGCCTTGCTCCGCCCTCTTTCCCGGCCGTGGACGATTCTTTAGACGGAAATGCCCAACAGCTTGTTGGAAATTCTCCAAAACAAAATCATCGGCAAGTTGCCGATGATTTGGAAATCCTGTTTACAATCCCTTGGACACATCATCAGAAAATCAACACGGCCCATTACCGTATTCAGACTTGGGACGCAGGTCTCTACCAGATTCGCTTCACTCTGCGTGATGCCGACCTTGCCACAGGCGAGCTGAAAGCCCTCGCTACCGCTAACGCCCAGCTGGCCGACAAGATACGCAGCCACGTGCGAGAATTAGGTTTTATGAGGTAAATCACCAAAATAGTTTATCGAAAAATCATGGGGACGGTTCTGGTAATCATTCCAAAAAATGAGTCTACTTTAAAAAGTACGAACATGAGCATACAACGTAAAAAACAATG
>CAMPCG010000359.1 GCA_946644025.1 uncultured Prevotellaceae bacterium
GGGCGAGCCGCTGTTGCCGCCGGTAATGTCGTTGGTAGTGAGGAAGCAGAGGGGCATCTGTCCGGCCTCGTTCATGAGCGTAATCATCTCCGGCTCTACGCGGTAGTCCTCGATGGAATCGCCCTTTTTCATCTTTGCCACGATGCTCGGAGCCTTGGTCTGCCAGCCCGATGAGTGCCCGCCCAGGTTGTACTCCTTCACCTGTCCGTAGCTCAGACGCATGGTGAAGTTGGCGTCGCTATAGTGAGGCTGGGCTTCCTCCATGCGCAGCTTGGCAGCGCAGAGCCACTGCTCCTGCACGTCGATGGAATCGGTTATTTTCTTCATATCCTGACGAATGAGGTGCATGGCATCGGTCAGGTCCAGTCCGTACTTCACGCCCGGGTCTTTGTAGAACGACTTCTTGTTGGGGTAGACCCTCACGGCTCCCCGATTTTTCCCCTTTATCAGCTTTGAGTCCTTGTAGAGGGCGTCGGCGTAGGCCTGGCAGTCGCCGCCATACTTGGTGTCGATGAGGCTGAGGCACTCCGGTACATATTTCTTCAGGGCGGGGTGCTTGGCCACCTGCTCACGGTAGTTGCGTAGCAGCGTTCCGAGCGTCTCGCGGTCGGTGTCGTAGTCCCACGTCTCGGCGTTGTCCTTTATATTAATGTGTTGCCGCTTTCCATGTCCCACGGGTCTTCCCCCGTTGTTTACATACATGGCGCGGGTGGAGAGCTCGTCGGTGCGGTTGAAGGTCTCTGACCACAGCATCCAGGCGCGCATCACGTCCATGCGCTCCCTGTAGAGCCGCTCCAGGAGGGCGAAGTCCAGCTGCTTGGCGTAATGTCCGGTCTCGCGCTGCCACTGGCGCAGGCGCGTCTCGAAGTCGCGCTTCTGCTGGACGAGGCCGATGCTGTCTATGCACTTGTTCATGCCGATGGAGTTCTTCCAGTAGTTGGACGACCGCGCGTACTTCGAGTCATATTTTATGCGGACGGCCTCCGATGCGTCCATGTGGCGCTTCATCACCTGCTGCTTCACGCCGCGCACCTGCTGACGCACGTCGTTCTGCACGTAGCGCTCCTCTATGCCGTAGCTCGAGAGGTAGCGCGAGGTGCTGCCGGGATAGCCCATGGTCATGGCGAAGTCGCCCTCGCTATAGCCGTCCTGCGAGATGCGTGCCCAGTGCTCGGGGTGGTAGGGCACGTTCTGCTCGGAGTAGGCGGCCGGTGCGTTGCCGTTAGGGTCGGCATAGATACGGAAGACGGAGAAGTCGCACGTCTGGCGGGGCCACATCCAGTTGTCGGTCTCGCCGCCGAACTTACCCATCGACTTGGGTATGGCGAAGACGAGGCGCACGTCGCGGAAGTCCCGATAGGTGGTGGCGTAGTAGCGGTTGCCCTCGTAGAAGGGCTTCAGCTCCAGGCGCAGTGTGGAGTCGTTGGCCCGCACGGCCTTGTGCATGGCGTTCTCCACCGAGTCGAGGAAGGCGGTGCGCCGCTCGCGGCTCAGGGTGTCGAGGCCCTGTGCCAGCAGCGAGTCGGTGACGTCGCGCTGCTCCACCATGAAGCTCACGAACATGTTCTCGTTGGGCAGCTCCTCGTCGAGCGTCTTGGCGTAGAAGCCGTTGAGCATGTAGTCGTGGTCCACGGTGCTGTGGCTGCGTATGGCCTCGAAGCCGCAGTGGTGGTTGGTGAAGACGAGGCCGTCGGGGCTGACGACCACGCCCGAGCAGTAGCCCGAGAAGTTCACCACGGCCTTCATGATGGCATCGTCGGCGGCGTAAAGCTTGGCGTAGGGCAGGGCGTAGCCGTAGCCCTTCATCTGCTCATAGACTGCGCTGGGCAGGTTGTAGAGCGTCCACATGCCCTCGTCGGCGCGGGCGAAAGCCGCTGTGAGCAGGGCAAAGAGAGTAAAGAATGTCTTTTTCATGCTGATTTATTCGTTGACGCTGCAAAATTACTAAAAACATTTGGATAAAAAGCACAAAATCAGTAATTTTGCGGCTGTTATGGACAAAAAACTGCTTTTCGACGATGCCGTGGCCCTGCTTCGCCAGCTGATTGCCACGCCACGCGTGAGCCGCGACGAGAGCCGAGCGGCCGACTTACTCTTTGACCGCATGGCCGAATGGGGCCTCCGGCCGCAGCGCGTGAAGAACAACGTCTATGCCCTGCCCGCCCGCATGGACCCCTCGCGGCCCACGCTGCTGCTCAACGCCCACATAGACACGGTGAAGCCCGTGGCCACCTGGACGCGCGCCCCCCACAGCCCCGACATCGACGGCGGGAGGCTCTACGGGCTGGGCAGCAACGACTGCGGCGGCGGCCTGGTGACGCTGCTGCAGGTGTTCCGACACTTTTATAGTCTTTCTAGAGAGGCTAGACTTTCTATAGGGGCTAGTCTTTCTAGAGAGGCTAGACTTTCTAGAGAATCTAGTCTTTCTAGAGAGGATAGACTTTCTATAGGGGCGAGTAGATACAACCTCATCTTCCTGGCCTCTGCCGAGGAGGAGGTGTCGGGCAAGGACGGCATCGCCACGGCGCTGCCCCTTCTGCCGAAGATTGACGTGGCCCTGGTGGGCGAGCCCACTGGTATGCAGCCCGCCGTGGCCGAGAAGGGACTGATGGTCATCGACGGCTACAGCCAGGGCGTGAGCGGCCACGCCGCCCGCGAGGAGGGCGTGAACGCCATCTACGAGGCCCTCGACGACCTCGTCTGGCTGCGCGACTACCGCTTCGAGCGCGTCAGCCCCCTGCTCGGCCCCACGAAGATGACCGTCACGCAGGTGGAGAGCGGCACGCAGCACAACGTCGTGCCCGACCGTCTGCACTTCGTCGTCGACGTGCGCCCCAACGAGCTCTACCGCAACGAGGACATCCTCCACTTCCTGCAGAGCCAGATGAAGCACTGCCAGCTCGAGGCACGCTCCTTCCGACTGCGCTCGTCGAGCATACCCGCCGACCACCCCCTGGTCAGGGCCTGCCTGGAGCGGGGACGGAAGCCCTATGGCTCGCCCACCCTCTCCGACCAGGCACTCATGGCCTGGCCCTCGCTGAAGATGGGGCCCGGCGACTCGGCACGCTCGCACTCGGCCGACGAATACATCGGACTGGACGAGATGGCGGAGGCCCTCGACCTATACATCGGCATCATTTCAGATTATGATTATCCGCAATTATCCGCAAATGACGCTGAAAGCGTCATCGCTCAGTA
>CAMPCG010000360.1 GCA_946644025.1 uncultured Prevotellaceae bacterium
GGCACCGAAGGGGTTGTGCAGCTGCACGCGCTGCAGCACCTCGCGGTTGCCGAAGGCGAACTCGGAGTTGAGCGACGAGAGCACCGTCTCGTCCATGGTGAGTATCTCGTTCTGGTTGTTGCCGAAGACCATGTTGAAGTCGGCCGAGAACTTGCCCACCTTGATGAGCCTGTTGGTGTTCAGGTTCAGCTCCCAGCCAATGTTGCGCATAGAGCCCACATTGCGGTAGGCCAGCGTGTAGTAGCCCGTGCTGGAGGGAATGCTCACATCGGGCATGAGCATGTCGCGCCGAGTGCTGTGGTACCACTCGGCCTGCAGCGTCAGCTTGTCGTCGAAGAGGCCGAGGTCAAAGCCCACGTCCCATGTCGAGGTGGTCTCCCAGCTGAGATTCGTCAGGCGTATGTTGTCGGGGTTCATGGCGCCCATGTCGAGGTATCGCGTACCCATGCTGTAGATGCTCTCATAGAGGTAGTCACGGTTGGGCTGGTTGCCCACCTTTCCCCAGCTGGGACGTATGGCGAGCATCGAGAGCCAGCCCTTAGTGCCCGACATCCACGGCTCGTCGACGATGTTCCAGCGCAGCGACACAGCGGGGAAATAGCCCCAACGACGGTCGGGGCCGAACTTCGTAGTACCGTCGGCACGCAGCGAGAAGTCGAACATGTAGCGGCTCTTGTAGGCGTAGTGAGTGGAGAAGGTGTAGTACATCGAGCGCCACTCACTGTAGTTGGAGTTCATGCCCGTCACCTTTCCGGCAGCCACAGGGCTGGTGATGCCGGCGGAGGGCAGCTTTGAGGCATCGGTTCCCTGTCCGTTGCTGCTACCAGTGTTCAGCTCAAAGCGGCCCATGGCCATGAGCGAGTGGTCCTTGTTGTTAAAGTGGGGGATGAAGGTCAGCGTCTGCTTCGTGTTGAACGAAACGCTCTTCGACGAACCGGTGTAGGCGCTGTTCACGCCGTTGTTCCACGACACGGTGACGAGCTTGTTGGGGTAGAACTTGTCCACATATTCATTAAATATGTTCATGTAGGCCCGGCCCTGCCAGTTCAGCTGGTGGTGCTCCTCGTCGGTGCCCAGCAGGTGGTAGTTCAGTTCAAACTCCGGGGTGATGTCATACGTGCGGTCGTCGTTCTTGGCCAAGCGGGCCGAGGCCACAGGGTTGACATAGACACGCTGGTCGTCCTTGAACACGTCGGGTGCCGACTGCAGCATGGTGTAGTATTGGTCGGTGTCCTGCCCCGTCAGCGGGTCTTGCATGTAGATGCTCATGTTGGGCATCTTCTTGTAGGCAATGGCGAGCAGGTCGTCGTAGTTGCGCTTGGTGTTGGTGTAGGTGAGGGCGAAGTTGGTCGAGATTTTGATGCGGTCGGAGACGTAGTAGTCGAGTGCCACGCGGGTGGCAAAGCGGTCCTGGCGCTGCTCGATGACCGAGCCCGTCTCGTGGTCGTAGCCGCCGGAGATGCGGAAGGTGGCCTTCTCGCCGCCACCGGTGACGCTCAGGAAGTGGTTCTGGCGCAAACCCCACTGCGTGACGGCATCCACCCAGTCGGTGTTGTTGTTATACTGCTCATACTCCGAGAACGTCGGGTCGTAGTTCAGCTCGCGTATGTTCGAGGCGTTGTCGTTCTGCTCGGGGTTGAAGTAGCTCTCCTTGAGCAGCATGGTATAGTCGTCGCCATTGAGCATCTTGTAGCCCTGGGGCTGATAGGTGCCGGTGAGCCGGAGCGAGTAGGTCAGCTTCGGAGTGCCGCGCGTTCCTCGCTTGGTGGTAATCTCGATGACACCGTTGGCACCCTGCGAACCGTAGATGGCGGTGGCGGCGGCATCCTTGAGCACGGTGATGGAGGCGATGTCCTCGGGGTTCACGTTCAGCAGCTGTGCAAACTGCTCGTCGTTGGCGTTGGTCACGTCGAAGTTAGTCATGTCCACGTTCCACGTATTGCCGTTGACGACGATGAGCGGATTGCTGCTGGTGAGCGTCGACACCGACGATGCGCCGCGCAGCCTCATGGTCGTGCCGGCGCCGAGGTTGCCGCTGTTGGCCACGATGTCGAGTCCCGCGATGCGTCCTTGCAGGGCCTCGTCGACGGTGGTCAGTCCCAGTCCCTCGAACTGCTTCATGTCTATGGTCTGCGTGGCAAAGGAAATCTCACGCTCCGGGATAGGCAGACCGCCGCTCTGCAGACGGTTCCTACCTTTCACGATAACCTCCTTGAAGGTGGTCTGCGACGTCAGCTTGATGTTATAGTCCGAGCGGTTGATGGCGTGCACCTGGGTCTTGCAGCCCACGTAGCTGAAGCGCAGCCTGTCCTTGGGGTTGCGGATGCGCATGGAGAAGTTACCGTTCACGTCGGTCACGGTGGCCTCGATGATACGCCCGCTGCCGTCAATCTCGCAGACCGAGGCGCCCATCAACTCGCCCATCTCGTCGGAGACACGGCCGTGGACGGCGCTAATCTGCGCGCTGGCACTGATGCTAAATAATAAAGAGCAAATAATGAATAATAAGCCTGACAGTATTTTCATATTCCGTTACATTTCTTTTTCACGAGGCACTCCATCCTCCATGAGGTACTTGAAAGCCAGGGCGTTAATGAGGTTAGCAATAATCGTCGTTATGTCAATGCAGGAAAAATCGGGGCAAAGATAAACAAAAATCTCTGAACCGCAAAATGATTCCCACTATTTCTTCTTATCCTTGAGCATAGCACCAAAAACAGAGTTTTTTTTCTTCTAACATTTAACTTTAAGCGAAAGAATTCAGCAAACCTTTTCAGTCCTTGGCAAGCCGGCGGACCTCGTCTACACCGATGCCCAGCGTGGCGGCCACCTGCTCCATGCTCATCGAAGCCTTCAGTGCCGTCACTGAGCGCCGCAACATGGCCTCCTGCTGCTGCAGCTGCGAGTTCTTCTCCTGCAATTGCTTCTGGCTCTCCTGCAGCTGCGAGTTCTTCTCCTGAAGCTGCGAGTTCTTCTCCTGCAGCTGTTTCTTATTCTCCTGCAACTGTTTCTTATTCTCCTGCAGCTGTTTCTTATTCTCCTGCAGCAGTTTCTTTTTCTCCTGCAACTGTTTCTGGCTCTCCTGAAGCTGCTTCTGGTTCTCCTGCAGCTGTTTCCTTTGTTTGAGCAGCTCCACGCCGCGTTCGTCGTAGTCGCGCAGCATGAGGTCTTCCATCTCCATGCGCTCGCGCATCTCCC
>CAMPCG010000361.1 GCA_946644025.1 uncultured Prevotellaceae bacterium
CAGACTTCTTCAGCCGTGCGCTCACCAGGAGCAATGACGTTACCGCCATCGTGGGCGACCGCATCTTCCTTCCAGCCCGCCCGACGGTGGACGAGAAAGAAGACACCATCCCCTACATCATCATCATGCCGGGAGCGCTCACTAACACGGGATTCACCAAGGACGACACGCCCGAGGGCGACGAGGACACAGCCAACATCGGCATCCTTTGTGTGGCCGAGAGCCACGACCGCCTGACAGACCTCTGCGAGGCCGTGCGCGAGGCGTGTGTCAGCCTTTGGCGTGAGTCCGTGGGCGAGGAGCATACCCCCGTGGAATGGCAGTTCTCAGCCACCGATGAGCAGTACGACCAGACGAAGCCTTGCAACTACATGACGCTTAACTATCAATGCACAACCAATCGTTAAGAATATGTTCAGAAAAGGACAAAACTACCGAATCTTCATTAACGGCGGCGTGGTGGCTGAAGAGACATCGTGCAGCGTAACACGGGGCGTTGATACCGAGGACGCCAGTAACAAAGATCTTGCCTCTGACAGCACCAGCGGCGAAATTGGCGGTGCTAATCCAATTCCCACGTACAAGAACATGCAGTTCCAGGTGGAAGCGCAAGGAGAAGGAGCTATTGCCCTTTTCCTGACAGCTATCGCCTTGATGAATGCCGACGGCGGTGCAGTTGGATGGGCGCCTACCAACGGCACCAACAACCGCACGCCGCAAGGCAGCGTTAATTATGTGAAGGCCATCTGTAATGACCTCACCATCAACGCACCAAACCGGCAGCCTGTGACGTGTTCCGCACAGTTCACGGCCATTCCTGGCACGCCGTCTACTACAACGGCATCGGCGCAAAGTTCACTTTCTGCCATCGACTACACCGTCCTGCGTGGTGAGTTCCTTCGCTTGTTCATCGGAGCTTCCGGTTCTGATGCCGTCATTGCCCAAGCCACCAACTGCTCGCTGCATTTGTCGCTGTCGATGGAAGACGCGACAACCAAAGACGACACTTCCGCATCGGCTACTACGCTCGACTTTAAGTCGCAGGTTCCCACGCAGATTAACTATGACATTTCGTCGGACTGTATCTACGAGGGAGGTCTACACAACCTCACCGAAGGCACCACCTATGCGTGGTCATTGGCCAAGGCCAGCGGTGCAGGCCAAGCCACCAAGGGCGACGTACTGGCCAGCGGAACGGCTATGCTGACCAACCTCACGGCCAACGCTCCAGTCAACCAGTCTATCACCTACAGCGGTACTTTTACAGGTATAGGAGTGCTCGACACAACCGAAGAGTCGAACAGTCGTCCGGATTCAGAATCTCCCGTAACAACCGAAGAGGAGGAACAGCCGGAAGGCGAATAACTCACATGATTAATCACAGTGTGCCGTGCGGATATTCCGCACGGTTTCACTAAAAAAGAAATAAAAGAACTATGAAGAAAGTAACCATCCTTGGCCACGACCTGAACGTCAGCTTCAACATGGCCGCAGAAATCGAGTATGAGGAACAGAGCGGCAAGCCCTTCGACCTCGAGAAGATGAACACGCAGAAGGCTACCATGCAGCTGTGCTATGCCGTGCTGAAAGTAGCAAACGATAAAGTGCCTTTCACCTTCGAAGAACTCAACCGTAAGGCGAAATTCAGCGAGACGGCGGAACTGAAGGCGGCAGTCATTGAGGCCATGAACGAATGGTTGGGCATACCCGCAGTCATGGCAGAAAAGGAACAGGCACAGCCAGACGGTGAAGAAAAAAACGCCTAACCGCCCATGACATCTATTCCGTCGTCGTGGGCGAGGTAGGCTTTAGCCGTGATAAGTTTCTCTACGGACTTAAATGGTGGGAGATAAAGGCCATCATCGACGGCTACCGCAAGCGCGAGCGCACCTATCTGCTGATGACCCGCTGGAGCACATACATGATCATGTGTACCGGCATGGCCGACCTCCGAAAAGCAGGAATTACCAGCGCACAAGACCTCATGGAATTTTCATGGGAGAACGACGAGAAACGTCACACCATGTTCACTCCAGAGGAGCTTGCTGAAATCGACAAAATGCTCAACCAGAAGAAAGGCGACGGATAATAACCACCGCCTTTATTCATGTCCAGCCGGTCACCGTTCACCATGTCCCTGTCTTTGGCGATTCCCAGCTGGCACTGACGCCCACGTCAAGGCCGCCAGCGCTGCCGAAGAGATTGCCACTGTATTCCGTACTGCGGTTTGCTTTGAAGGGGGCGCCCGTAATTGTTGCGGAACCGAGAACGGCGTCGCCGTCGCCCAATGCCTTGACCGCCACGTTGGTCACCCACTCGTCGGCACTGCTCAGACCGAAGATGCTCACCGCCAGCTGCCCGGACGTCCCCACATAGGACTCCGGCACCGTCACCCTTCTTTCGTTTTGTTGCGATGCCATCGCAACCCCGTTCACATAGTCCCATCCATAGTACCACCGCTCTGGCGTCACAGTCACGGCCTTGCACGTCGCAGGCACCTCGTCATTCACAACAATGCGCACCTTTGTAGCCACACGGTCGAGCGTCACGGCCCTGTTGCCGTTACTGGTGCTTACCACGTCTACCTCATAGTCTTTCCAGAACGTATCGCGTGGACCTGTCCACGTGATAGTATGGCCATCGGCATCCAAAGTTGCTCCCTCACCACGAGAAGCCACGAAGTACACATGGTGCGAACCATAGGACAGGGCCATCTTCGGTACACCCCAATCCGCATCGTCCGACGTCTGATGCACCGTCTGGACACAATTATTATCCATATAGTCGAACACCCACAAGTCGGACATCGACTGCCCGTCGGCTTGCAAATATCCACGAGTAAAGGTAGCAGCCCCAAAGTCGCCCTTCACGGTAAACGTAAAGTTCTTTGATTTGTTTTTGTTTACTTCTTCATCCTCCACTTCGCCGAGGACAGGCTTCTCACAGGCTGCCGCCAGCAGTCCTGTGAGCATCAATAGTAGCATTTTCTTCATTATTTTTTTTCGTTGAAAGTATTTCTATCTTCCGCAGGTCCGCAAACACCTGATCAGGCTGCACTTTCGCATAGCGCTGCGTCTGCACTGTGTTTGTATGCCCCAGCATCTTCGCGATGTTAGCCAGGTCAATACCCAGTGCCTTGGCGCGGGTGGCAAATGAGTGGCGGGCCAGATGTGAGTGCAGCGGTGTGGCTACACC
>CAMPCG010000362.1 GCA_946644025.1 uncultured Prevotellaceae bacterium
GCGGCGAGGCCTCCCAGTCGCACTCGCGCTGCACCTTCAGCTCTACGCCGTTGGCCGTGAGCGTGTTGGTAGAAGCATTGAACGACCACTTGCCACCCTTCCACGGACCGCTGGTGATGGTGCCATCGGCAGCAAACTCCATGGTGGTGGAAGTCTTCATCTCGCCGTACTTGTAGCCAAGGTCGATGTGCTCCCACGTGCCGGCAATCTCGTCAGACGTGATGGCCTGCTGGGGCACGGCGGCATAGCGCTCAGGCATGACCACGGGCCAACCCGAGGAGAGCCACTGGATGCTGCGCACGCCACCCATCATCACGGCATTCGGCGCGTTGCCGCCAGCCGTTGTGGGGAAGCGCTGCTGCGAAGCATAGAAGTAGTTGCCCTTTCCGTCGTCGAACACGGCGCAGTGGGCGATGCCCACCCAGCCCTGGTTGCCCGAGAACTGATAGGGATGCGTGAGCACAGTCTCGTTGCCGGTGTAGGTGCCGTCGATGGTCTTCGAGCGGGCGATGCGGGTGTTGTAGGGAATGTCGAGTCCGTCGTAGGCCATGAAGAGATAATAGTAGCCGTCGTGGTAGATAATCTCGGGAGCCTCCGAGCCCTGCCAGCGCGAGGTGCCGCGGCTCCAGATGCGCTTGCCGTAGCCGTTGGTGGCCAGTCCGGCAGCCGACGAAGCCCAGGGATCGCCGAGCTCCTTCAGCGTCTTACCGGTCTCCGGATTGAGCTGCACGGCAGCAAAGCCCGAGTGCCACGAGCCGTAGATGAGCCAGTGCTCACCCTCAGGCGTGATGACGTAGGTGGGGTCGATGGCGTTGAAGTAGAAGTAGGCATCCCAGTCGTTCTGGCTGCTGCGCTTCCATCCGTCCTTACCCTTGTCGGAAGACGAGCAGATGACGAAGCCCTTGTCCTCCCACTTGTTGGTGGAGGGGTCGCTGGTCTCCATCACGCCGATGAAGGCGCGCTCGGTCCAGGAGCTGTCGTAGTTGGCCGAGGTGTTGGGCTTGCCCGACTTGATGTAGTTGTCGACCACGACGCAGTAGTACATGCGATAGAGGCCGCTCTTCACCTTGCGCACGCACGGTGCCCAGTAGCCCAGCTGCGGGTTGTCGATGGGGTCGAGGCCCTGCTTGGCACGAATCTCGTTGAGCTTCGTCTTCACCCACGAGGGAGCCGAAGACATGGTGCCTCCGAGGTATTCCCAGTCGACGAGGTTCTTCGAACGACGGGCGTGGAAGTGGCCGCCGGCAGCATGAGCGTTGCCATAGGAGGCGTCGGTCTGATACATGTAGTAGTAGCCGTCGTCGGCCAGTACCACCGTAGGATCGTGGACGTTGGCGAGGTTCCACTGCGCGCGCTTCGACCAGTCGGAGATGTTGCGATAGTCGTCGGCATAGGTGGGAGCCTTCCACTTGTCGAGGTCGGTATCGGAGGCCTCCTCCTGGGTGGTGAAGGTCACGTCGCTGGAGTAAGTAACTCCGGCGCTGCTCTGTGCGTAGGCACGCACGTGGTAAGTGGTGGCGGGCTTGAGGCCGCTGAGCGTGATGCTCATCTCGCCGGTGGCAGAGGTCTGCTTCGTGTCGTTGACCGTGGGATTGGCAGCGGTGCTGTAGCACACGCCGCGCTCGCGGATGCTGCTGCCCGTGGTCTTGGCTGTGACGACGGCCGAGTTGGTGGTGACGGCCGACACGGTGGGTGTCGAGACGTAGGTGTCGTCGGCCTTTTCGGGCTCGTCGCTGCCGCCGCTACAAGCCGTGAATGTTGCGACCAGGCCGCAACATGCCATGAAGACAAAGAATAGTCTTGAGAGAGTTTTCATGATTGCTTTTATTATTAGAAAAAGAAAGAGACCCACCCCCTGCCCCTCCCTGCGAGGGAGGGGAGTAATATGCTTTTTTGACGGTTTCAATTTCCCAAAAGAGTAATTACTCCCCTCCATGCGGGGAGGGGCAGGGGGGTGGGTCTAATGATTACTCAAACACGAGGTGGCTACCATCGACGGTGAAGCGGAAGTAGAAGTCGCTGCCGTCAATCGGGCTGATGCCGATGTAGTCCTGTGTGTAAGTGTTGCCATCGTTGCCCACCATCGTGCACTTCACGTCAGCCGAGCTGCCGTTGTTGGTTACGCTAACGGTTACCACAGCATCGTCCATGGCCTTCAACCACGTAGCCCAGTCGGCCTGACCGCCACTCGGTGTGCAAGCAGCGTAGCTACCGCCCCAACCATAGTTGTCAGCACGCACGATGGCGTACTCACCGTCAGCACCCAAGCTTAGGTCGCCCTTGACGAGGCAGAGGACGAAGTTGTTCCAGTTGTTGGCACCACTGGTGAAGTTCTTGAAGCGTGTGGTGTAGGTCTTGCCTTCAGGTACCTGAACCAGCTCGGAGAACTCTGACCACCAACCTGTGGTGTTGTCATCAGCACCAACGGCGTTATCGAACTCGATATGGCTGTTATCAACCGTGTAGCGGAAGTAGAAGTCGTTCGGGTCGATGTTGCTAATGCCGGTGTAGCTCTGCTCATAGGTCTCGCCGTTATTGCCCACCATGACAGCCTTGACATCAGCCGTTCCGTCACCGTTGTTAGTGATGTAGGCAGTCACCTTGGCACCGTCCATAGCCTTCAGCCACGTAGCCCAGTCGCCCTGAGTTCCGGTAGGAGTGCAGGCAGCATAGCCAGCGCCCCATCCATAATTGTCGGCACGCAAGATGGCGTACTCACCGTCAGCACCCAGGCTCAGGTCGCCCTTGACGAGGCAGATGACGAAGTTGTTCCAGTTGTTGGCACCGCTGCTGTAGTTGGTGAAGGTGCTGACGAATGTCTCGCCCGGAGCTACCTTGATCAGGTCAGAGAATGCCGACCACCAACCTGTCGAGTTGTCTGTAGCACCGATGCAGGTGTACATCTTGTCGACCACCTCGAACTGCACGGAAGCGATGATGGGAGAGCAGTTCTCGCCCTTGTAGGACTTGTTGTAGACAGCCACGAGGGTCTTCGTGCCGAGCGAGTTCAGGTCGGGCACAGCCTCGAAGGTGAGGTCCTGAGCGGCGACGGTCTTCGACACGCCCTGCTCGAACTGCACCTCAGCCGTGATGTTGGCGGTGATGGCAGCCGGATCGGTGCCCTGCAGGACTTTGCGGGGAGCACCCTTCAGCTCCATCGACAACGGCAGCTTGTCCTCAGCCGAT
>CAMPCG010000363.1 GCA_946644025.1 uncultured Prevotellaceae bacterium
GCCAGTATCTCACCATCGGCATCAACGGCCTGGTGGAGGCTGCCGAGTTCATGGGTCTGAAGATTACGCCCAACGACGACTACCTGCACTTCGTACAGGGCATACTGGGCCAGATAGAGAAGTACAACCGCCAGTACCGCACGAAGGACGTGATGTTCAACTGCGAGATGATTCCGGCAGAGAACGTCGGCGTGAAGCACGCCAAGTGGGACCGAGAGGACGGATACTTCGTGCCGCGCGACTGCTATAACAGCTACTTCTACGTCGTGGAGGACGACTCGCTGACCATCCTCGACAAGTTTAAACTGCACGGCGCACCCTACATTGAGCACCTCACTGGCGGCTCGGCCCTCCACATGAACCTGGAGGAGCACCTCTCAAAGGAGCAGTACCTGAAGCTGCTGCAGGTGGCCGCCAAGGAGGGCTGCAACTACTTCACGTTCAACATTCCCAACACCGTGTGCAACGACTGCGGACACATCGACAAGCGCTACCTGAAGGAGTGTCCCCACTGCCACTCGCACAACGTGGACTACATGACCCGCATCATCGGCTACCTGAAGCGTATCTCCAACTTCTCGCAGGCTCGACAGGAGGAGGCCGCACGCCGGTATTACGCTACAGCATAACTATCAGGCCCCCAAAAAGGCCCAAAAGGCCCCCCCTTCGGCCCCCGAGGGGGCTACAATAGACTCTCCCCAGAACGGCAAAACTATAGAAGCCCCCTCGGGGGCAGTAGGGGGGGCCTCGGGGGGCCTCTGGCTCTTACCTAAACACCCAAAACGACATGAAGACAATTATCGTAACCACGCTGCTGGCCGCCACCTGCATGACGGCCGAGGCTCAGATTGGAAAGGTGCTGAACAAAGTCATCAAGCAAACCGAAAAGGTGGTAAACAACGCCGTGGACAAGGTCACCGAGGGTGCCGACCGCATCGCCAACGTAACCGAGAAAGAAGTGCGCGACGTGCTCCACGACGAGGATTCGCTCATCTACGGCGACCACCGCTACTCCATGCAGGGCAACATTGCCGCCGACAAGTATCGACGCAACGGGTTCGGCAACGTCACCTTTACCCACGTGCCTTCTGACTTCGAGGAGTTCAAGGCCGTCTACACCACATTCCTGGGCAAAACAGCCTTCGGCGCTGCCGCCATGATGCCCATGGCCATGGAGATGTATGCCCGCAACCGCGAGGTTGGGCGGCAGTGCATCGAGCTGCTCTGCTATCCCTCCAATGTGAACAGCGTCATCTCCATCATCAAGCAGAAGTTCGGCTCCGACCCCAACGACAGCTACGGCCAGCGCTATCTGCCCGCTGCCACGCTCAAGGGAGCGACACCCGAGAACGGCTATCGCCCCGAATGGCCCTATACCGTGGAGATGGAGGCCAGCGTGAACCAGCATCAGGAGCTGAAGATCAGCGGCAGCGGCACTGTCCTGTACCTCTATATCATGGGCGACGGATGGGACACCCGCCAGCGTTCTGTGGAGATTATCAAACAGCCCGGCAGCGAACTCTACAAGGTGTTCAACTGCCCCTCGCTCTACACGGGCTGCAAGCAGATTGTCGGCACATGGGCCGGCCTGGAGTAATCCTGACGTCTATATAAACAAAAAGAAGTGGAGGAGTCGCTTTCCGTATGGCGACTCCTCCACTTCTTTTCCTGTGTCTGTACTGCGGCCGTTGGACAGCAACGTCCCTTCGGACTTGTCCCTAAAAGCGTAGGCCGAAAAATGCGCGGGCGTACCACTTCGCATTTTCCACAGCAAGGTCGTTCTTGTCGCCTATGTCAGTGTAAGTGTATACCATCGACATGCCGACGAGCTTGTTGCTCCACTGATGGACAACGGATGTCCGTCCGGTGATGATGGCCTCGGGGAAATCGTAGTGCAGGCGTGTGTATGCGCCTTCATGATTTAGCGACGCATTGCTGTGGACGATGAGCGTGGGCAGTGCTGAGATGTGCAACAGCCATCCGCGGCCCGGCACGAAGTTGTAGCCATAGCCCGCACCAATTCCAAATTTCGAAGTCTTCAGCTTCATCTCCGCGTCCCAGTCGACCTTGACATTCTGCCACTGTCCCGACACGCCCACCAGGAAGCTGCCGGCCGAGCGCCGCTGGATGTAGCTTTGGGAAAAGGCGGCGGGGTAGGAGAACCGACGGCTGTTGAAGACGTAGTGGGCGTTGACGCTCAGCGCCTGCATCATCATGGCGCCGTCGGGCAGCGTCAACCGGTCAAGGCCCTCGTAGTCGTACCAGCCCTTGAAGTTCTTGGCGTTCTGATAGACGATGTTGAAGCCGAAGCGGCGTCCGTAGTTGTTGAAGTTCAGCTCGTAGTCGCGGTACTTGCCTATGAGCTTGGCAGGATTGAGCGACAGGTTGAGCGAGAAGCCCAGATAGCTTGCGCCCACGCTGAGCGTCGCTTTCCTGCTGGCGTCAATCTGCGTCTTGAAATGCTTTCCGTTGTCCATTCCCTCAGCCCGGATGGTCGCGCCCGAGACGTTGAGCCGCGCGGTGACGGTCCATTTGGTCTGCGGCCGCACGATGTACGCCGTGTCGAGACCGCCCTTGTAGTAGCGCTTGGTCAACAGATCGTTTACGCGATTCAAGAGGCTTTGGGCGCTGGCCTGTAGTGAGGCCAGCGCTATGAGCAGACATATTATGGAAAGCCTTTCTCTCATTCTATTTCGTTCCTCCGCCAAGTGCGATGTAGAGTGCAACGATGGCCTGGGCCCCGTCGTACATGTTCATGGCTTCGTTGAGCTGGGCACTAAGCAGCGACTCCTGGGCGGTGAGCACCTCGAGGTAGCTGGCCTTGCCGTTGTCCATCAGTTCGTGAGTGCCGTTGTAGGCATCGTGCAGCACCTGCACCTGACGATGGTAGTACTGGTGCTTCTCGTGGGCAGCGGCGCAGTCGGCCAGCGCCTCGTTCACCTCATTGCCGGCGTCGACGACGGTCTGCACATACTTCTTCTGCAAGTCCTCCTCGGTGAGCTTGGAGATCTTGTAGTTGGCACTGATCTGTCCGCGGGCGAAGATGGGCTGTGTCAGCGAACCGATGGCACTGAACAGCAGCTTGCCCGGATTGACAATCATTCCGCCGGCCGAGTTGGTCCAGCCTGCCGAGCCGTTGAGCGTGATGCTGGGGAAGAAGGCTGCACGTGCGGCCTGTGTGTTG
>CAMPCG010000364.1 GCA_946644025.1 uncultured Prevotellaceae bacterium
CGCAGCCCTCGCCGCCGCAGATGAAGCACGAGATGTCCATCTCGGCCGAAGGCTCGGTGAAGGGGAAGTAGCTGGGGCGGAGGCGTATCTTCGTGTCAGGGCCGAACATCTCGCGTGCAAACGAAAGGAGCACCTGCTTGAGGTCAGTGAAGGAGACGTTCTTGTCGATGTAGAGTCCCTCGACCTGGTGGAAGAAGCAGTGTGCGCGGGCGGTGATGGCCTCGTTGCGGTAGACGCGGCCGGGGCAGATGACGCGGATGGGCTCGGTGAGCTGTCCGTCGGCGGTGTGCATACGCTCCATGACGCGGGCCTGCACCGAGCTGGTGTGTGAGCGCAGCAGTATGTTCTTCGTCACGTCGTCGGGGTGCTGGCTGACGAAGAAGGTGTCCTGCATGTCGCGGGCGGGGTGGTCGGCGGCGAAGTTCATCTTCGTGAACACGTGCAGGTCGTCCTCCACCTCGGGTCCGTTGGCCAGGACGAAGCCCATGCGCGAGAAGATGTCGATAATCTCGTTGGTGACGATGGTCAGCGGGTGGCGTGTGCCCAGTCGGATGGGGTAGGGGGTGCGCGTCAGGTCTACGGCCTCGTCTTGTGTGTCCATGGCGGCGAAGGCGTCGCGCAACTGGTTAATCTGGTCGGTGGCCATCTGCTTCAGCTGGTTAATCTTCATGCCCACCTCTTTCTTCTGCTCGGCGGCCACGTCGCGGAAGTCGTTCATCAGCTGGCTAATCTCGCCTTTGCGGCTCAGGTACTTCAGGCGCAGCTGCTCCACGTCCTGCTCGCTTTCAGCCTTCAGGTTCTGTACTTCCTGAATGAGCTGTTCAATTCTGTCTAATATCATGCTTGTTGTGTTTTGTTATTCATCTTTCGCAGGCTTTGCTTGCAGGGAGTGAAGGGGGAGTGAAAGGGAAGTGAAGGGGGAGTGAAGGGGACGTTAGTTCTATCGCTGCCATCAAGGCAGGAAGTAATGTCCCTTTCACTTCCCTTTCACTTCCCCTTCACTTCCCTTTCACTCCAAACATGCGAAACTTGCATTTTGTTATAGTTTTTCAAATTCCTTGTTGTCCATTTCCTTCACGGCCATGCACTCCATCTCGATGAGCCATGCGGGTCGGCATACGTGGGCCGCCACGATGACGTAGGGCCTGTCCTTCATGCGCTCTTCGATGAAGGGCTTCACCAGCTGGTAGTCCGATGGGTCGCGCAGGTAGACGGTCATCTGCATCACGTCGCCGAAGGTGCAGCCGGCCTCTGCCAGCAGGGCCTCGATGTTGCCCCATGCGCGCTCTGCCTGTCGCAGCACGTCGCCGGGGTACACCACCTGTCCCTTGTTGTTGATGCTGGCCGTTCCCGATATGAAGACGTGGCGGCGGTCGCCGTAGTCCACGCTTGTGCCGCGCTCGAACGACACGCCGTAGTCGCTCGTGCGGTTCAGGCGCGCCGGGGCGTAGAGGTAGTGTATCTGCTCCGGGCGTATGCCTGCCACGGCGTAGTTGTCCATCTGCATCAGCACGGCGGCGTTCTCCTGCCGTCCGCCTATGCCTGTCGAGGCGATGTAGTGGGTCTCCTCGGTCAGTCCCTGCACGAAGAACACGCGGTTGCGGGCCTGCACCACGCCGGGGTAGTTATTGTCTATGTCGTTGACGAAGAGCCATGTGCGTATGCAGTTGTCCTTCAGCGTGCAGCCCTCCTGGGCCAGCTGCATGACGTATTCGTTGAAGAGCAGCCGCGTCTGGTATTCCGAGTTCTTGGCCAGGTTGTGGGCCGATGCGTTCCACAGGTGGCGGTAGGCTCCGTGTGCCGCCTCGTAGAGTCCGCTGGCGGTGGTCCGCGAGGTCACGTCGTCCAGCAGATAGGCCCAGAGGGCTACCTTTGTGCCGCCCCCGAGCGGTGGTTGCTGTATGATGCTCTTTGCGCAGTCGCTCATGTCGGTGGCGTTCACGGCGTCGGCCTGGTTGGCCGCGTCGCTCAGGAAGTATCGCTTCAGCACGGCCACGGCACCCGTCAGCTGCGAGGACAGCAGCTGCTGGTAGGCAGCCATGATGCCGTCGAGCTGCGGCTGGAAGGGCAGCCTCCCGTCATGGCACGTCAGCACGACGTGGTGCTCGGCAATGCCTCCTCCCGAGGGACGGAAGGTGGAGATGGTAGCTGTGACGATACCGAAGTCTATTCGTTGGGTCATTTATAGTTCGTGAATTTATGAGTTCGTGAGTCTATAAGTTCGTGAGTTTTGGGGTTCGGCCCCTCTGTCCCCCCTAAAGGGGGCGATGTCCGGCGGATTCTCCCCTTTAGGGGGGCAGGGGGGCTTTTTTACAATTTGGCTGCAAAGGTACGACAATTTTGTTAATTACGCAAAAAATATTTGGCCAGTTTGCTTTTAATTGCTAACTTTGCACCAACCCCAACGATTATTAACCCAAAATCACTGTTTTGTTTATGAAAAAGAAATTCATTTGCGCCGTTTGTGGATATATCTACGAAGGCGACGCTGCTCCCGAGAAGTGCCCCGTTTGTAAGGCTCCCGCCTCTAAGTTCTCCGAGTTGAAGGACGACGGCGACGTGACCTACGCCACCGTCCACAAGCTGGGCGACGGCAAGCTGGAGGGCGTTCCCGAAGAGATGATTGAAGAGTTGCGCCACAACTTCAATGGCGAGTGCGGCGAGGTAGGCATGTACCTGGCCATGGCGCGCCAGGCCGACCGCGAGGGCTATCCCGAGATAGCCGAAGCCTTCAAGCGCTATGGCCTTGAGGAGGCTGTCCACGCCGCCCAGTTTGCCGAGCTGCTCGGCGAGGTGGTGTTCGACACCAAGACCAACCTGGAGAAGCGCGCCGCCGCCGAGGAAGGCGCCTGCAGGGACAAGTTCGAGCTGGCCAAGCAGGCCAAGGCCATGGGCTTCGACGCCATTCACGACATGGTACACGAGGCCGCCAAGGACGAGGCACGCCACGGAGCAGGCTTCGCCGGACTGCTGAAGCGCTACTTCGGAAAGTAATTCTCTCGCAAGCCTTTCTTGCAGAGCGTGAAGGAGGAGAAGGCCCACCCCTAGCCCCTCCCCCGTAGCTTGTCTTTATACACATCTTGCAGCGGCTGGAAGGTGCGTAGGTAAGGGCGTCCGCCGCTCACCCCTCCCTTTGGGAAAAGGTAGGCCGCCGCTCACCCCTCCCC
>CAMPCG010000365.1 GCA_946644025.1 uncultured Prevotellaceae bacterium
CAACGGCTCTCCCCCGTCATCCTATTAAGGTAACAGGTCGCCGCTCACCCCTCCCACCAAGGAGTTAGTCATTATAAGTAGGTTCTACAGGCAACAACGGTGATACTACAGGCCATGACGGTAACTCTACAGACCACGTCGGTAATTCTTCAAACACTGACAGTGTTTCAAGATTAGGTTCTACAAGAATTAGTGTGGATAACCTCGGATGAGACGCACTATTCATGCTTGCTTGTAGAGATAAGTGCCACTTTCCTCTGGGATAAGTGGCACTTATCTGACAGATAAGAGGCACTTATCTCACAGGCAGGAGGCATATAACTCATATCTTCATACTCCTTACGCGCGGAACCTATAATATATTAAAAAAGGGGAAAGTCTTGGGGGAATCATTTTTTTTGCCTACCTTTGCACGCTGAAAACTGAATAGCGACGATGAACATTGGATTCCTTCAGCAGCACAACACCGAAGACCGGCTGCACAACATTGAGCGTCTGTGCGACGGAGTGAGCGACCTGGCGCGGCGCGGTGCCGAGCTGGTGGTGCTTCAAGAGCTGCACAACACGCTCTACTTCTGCGACATCGAGGACGTCGGGCGCTTCGACCTGGCCGAGCCCATTCCCGGCCCTTCTACCGACATCTACGGACGGCTGGCAAGGGAGACGGGCGTGGTGCTGGTGACGTCGCTCTTCGAGAAGCGCGCCACGGGACTGTACCACAACACCGCCGTGGTGTTCGACAAGGACGGCTCGATGGCGGGCCGATACCGCAAGATGCACATTCCCGACGACCCGGGCTACTACGAGAAGTTCTACTTCGCGCCCGGCGACCTGGGCTTCAAGCCCATCCAGACCAGCGTGGGCTGTCTGGGCGTGCTCGTATGCTGGGACCAGTGGTACCCCGAGGCAGCACGCCTCATGGCCCTGCAGGGAGCAGAGCTGCTCATCTACCCCACGGCCATAGGCTACGATCCGGGCGACACGCCCGACGAGCAGCAGCGCCAGCGCCAGGCATGGCAGCTGGTCATGCGTGGACACGCCGTGGCCAACGGTCTGCCCGTGGTGGCCGTGAACCGCGTGGGGCAGGAAGGGGAGACGCGCTTCTGGGGTTCCTCCTTCGTGTGCGGACCGCAGGGCGAGATGTACTACGAGGCATCGGAGAACGAGGAGGAGAGCATCATCGTCAGCATAGACATGGGCCGCTCGGAGCAGGTGCGCCGGTGGTGGCCGTTCCTGCGCGACCGGCGAATAGACAGCTATCAAGACATTACTAAAAGGTTTATAGACTAAAAGATTAGAAGAACTGAAATGAGAATCAAGACACTATTCATTTGCGCCATGGCCTATGCGCTGACGGCCACACCCGTAACGACTATGGCTCAGGAACTGCAATACGGACAGGGCTTCGAGCCGGAACAGGAAGAGACCTTCAGGCCCCAGGTGGAGGGCAGCGTGGGGCTCGACGTGGTGAGCCGCTATATGTGGCGAGGCACCGACAAGGGCAACGTCACCATTCTGCCCTACGGACAGGTGAGCTGGAACGGGGCCTTCCTCAAGCTGCACGGCTCAACAGGACTGGACAAGGACGACGCCCGGGAGATTAACATCACGCTGGGCTACAAATACAGGTTCACGGACCATTTCGCCATAAACATCGGCGCCACCGACTACTGGACGTCGGGCAAGGACTTCGACGGGCGCAGCCTCTACTTCGAGTGGGACCCCGTGAAGAACGGGCACCAGCTGGAGGCCAACCTGGGTTTCGACTTCGGCTACTTCATGCTCAACGGCTACACCATGGTGTGGGGTAACGACTTCAAGTACGAGCACCTGGAGGACGTAGAGAACCGCACCAACGGCAAGCGCGCCTGGTCTACGTTCATCGAGCTGCGCGTGCCCTTCTACATGGGCGGTATAGACTGGGACGTGTGCGCCGGAGTGACGCCCTTCGAGAGCGCCTACATCGTCAGCCCGCTGACCAGCATCAACACGCTCAACCTGGTACACAAGGAGCCGTTCTACTCTGACAAGGCATCGCTCATCATGGCATCCGTGAGGGCCACGAAGCGCCTGGAGCTGGGCGACGTCAAGGTGCCCATCTTTGCCGAACTGCACACCAACCCCTACATGAAGCGCGCCAACTTCGTCATCGGATTCAGCGTGCAGCCCTTCTAAGAGAGAGAGAAAGGGGAGTGAGAAGGGACGCGTCCCTTTCACTTCCCTTCACTTATATATAAATAGTTATTACGGCGCTTTGCAGTAGGAGGCGACGTGTCTCACGTCGCAACAATCTGCTGGATTACGACGTGAGACACGTCGCCTCCTACTTGTGCCCTGCATAAAAAACCAACAGCAAAAGCAATGGATAGCAGCAACTTGAGATTCCAGGTGGTCGAGGAGGCCTTCAAGAAATGTGCCCTCGACGTGGAGACCCCTAAGGAGCGCCCGTCGGAATACTTCGGCCGCTACGTGTTCAACAGGCAGAAGATGTACAAGTACCTCTCTGCCGAGGTGTACCAGAAGCTCATCGACGTGATGGACAACGGCGCACGGCTGGACCGCGCCATAGCCGACGACGTGGCCGCCGGCATGAAGCAGTGGGCACAGGACATGGGAGCCACCCACTACACCCACTGGTTCCAGCCACTGACAGAGGGCACCGCCGAGAAGCACGACGCCTTCGTGGAGCACGACGGCAAGGGAGGCATGATGGAAGCCTTCAGCGGCAAGCTGCTCGTGCAGCAGGAGCCCGACGCGTCGTCGTTTCCCAACGGGGGCATACGCAACACCTTCGAGGCCCGGGGCTACTCAGCATGGGACCCCACCAGCCCCGTCTTCATCATCGACGACACGCTCTGCATCCCCACCATATTCATTGCCTACACCGGCGAGGCCCTCGACTACAAGGCCCCGCTGCTAAGGTCGCTCCACGCCGTAGACAGGGAGGCCACCGACGTGTGCCGCTATTTCTACGACGACGTGAAGAAGGTACACGTCAACCTGGGCTGGGAGCAGGAGTACTTCCTCGTAGACGAGGGGCTCTACTCTGCCCGCCCCGACCTCATGCTCAGCGGGCGCACCCTGATGGGACACGAAAGCGCGAAGAACCAGCAGATGGACGACCACTACTTCGGCACCATCCCCGACCGCG
>CAMPCG010000366.1 GCA_946644025.1 uncultured Prevotellaceae bacterium
AAGACGACCAGACCGTCATTGGCGACCCCAACCCCGACATCTACGGCAACATCTACAGCAGCCTCAGCTGGAAGCGGCTGCGTCTCGACGTGCGCTTCAACTACTCGTTGGGCAACGACGTGTACAACTACATGCGTTCCCAGCTCGAAGGCGGCAACCGCTTCATGAACCAGACCACGGCCATGCTGCGCCGCTGGCAGGTGGAAGACCAGCAGACCGACGTGCCGCGCATCACCTTCCAGGACCCCATGGGCAACGCCCGCTTCAGCGACCGCTGGATTGAGGACGGCTCCTACATCCGCCTGAAGACGGTCACCCTCTCCTACGACCTGCCCCTGCACTCCGAGTTCATCCAGGGCCTGCAGTTCTGGATCCAGGGCAACAACCTGCTCACGCTGACCAAGTACCTCGGCAGCGACCCCGAGTTCTCCATGACCTCCAACGTCATCGGACAGGGCATCGACATGGGCCTTGTAGGCCAGAGCCGCTCCGTCGTCGCCGGTGTGAAGATTAACCTGTAAGCCCACCCACGCCCTCCCAAAGGGAGGGATATGGGATAGATTTGCAAAAGAAGTTTTCATTCATTTAAATATTAAAGATATGTTTTTATCACACAAAGATATGCCAGCAAAAGCCTGTAGATGGTGTTCTTCTATCTTAACATCCCTCCCTTTGGGAGGGCTTGGGTGGGCTTTTGCCTTAGTACTGCTCACCTCCTGCTCCGACTTCTTCGACCAGGAGTCCGACCACGTCATCTACGCCGAGAACGAGCACCTCAACAATGCCGTCGACAGCGTCTACTCCATGACCGGCATCCTCTCCAAACTGCAGGTCATTGCCGACCGCACCATCCTGCTGGGTGAGCTGCGCGCCGACCTTGTCGACATGACCAACTATGCCGCCTCCGACCTGCGCGACATTGCCGAGTTCAACGTCTCTAACGACAATCCCTACAACCAGCCCAGCGACTACTACGCCGTCATCAACAACTGCAACTACTTCATTGCCCATGCTGACACCGCCCTGCGCAACTCGCGCAACGAGTTCGTCTTCATGCGCGAGTATGCAGCTGCCAAGACCATCCGCGCATGGACCTACCTGCAGCTGGTGCTCAACTACGGCAGCGTGCCCTTCGTCACTGAGCCCATTCTCAGCAAGGATGCCGCCGACGCCGCCGAGAAGGGCTCACGCTACGACCTGCAGGCTGTCTGCAGCTACTTCATCGACGACCTGGAGACACTGCGCGCACGCTACACCAATGCCGAGATCGACATTGCCAACGCCTATCCGCAGTATGGCTCCGTCGGTGGCTACAACGTGCGCTTCTTCTTCTTCCCCCTCGACATTGTCCTCGGCGACCTGCACCTCTGGCGTGCCAGCCTGAACAACGACCGCGAGGAGTTCAAGACGGCAGCACTCTGCTACTACCGCTACATGAACGAGCGCAACGGCGAGAACTCGGCCTATCCCACTGGCACCGGCTTCATCCGCTGGATGCAGGGCAGCACCACCTGGATGTCGCTCATAGACAGCTGGTCTACCAGTTTTGTCAACTACCCGGGCTACACCACAACTTCTGAGATTATCACCCTCATCCCCGGTGCTACCAGCCGTACCGATGGCTCCTACAGCGAGCTGCGCAACCTCTTCTGCTCTACCAGCGAGAACGACTACCAGCCCAGCATCATGCCCTCGAAGGCCATCCAGGAAATATCCGAGGCACAGGCCTTCTGTGCACCTGATAACACGGGCACCAACGTCTCCTACGCTCCTTCGGGACTCACCGACCACCAGTCGGGCGACCTGCGCCTCTTTGCCACCTGGACGCTCGATGAGCACGGTGCCAACGACCGTTCCACGGGCGAGTACATCGAGACTTCGAGCATCTCCAAGTATGGCAGCATCATGCGCGGTGCCGAGATCAACAGCATCTACAACGTGCGCATCTATCGCCGCCAGATGCTCTACTGGCGCATGGCCGAGGCCCTCAACCAGGCCGGCTATCCGCGCATGGCCTACAAGATTCTCGAGACGGGCCTGAACAACGAGGTGCTCCGCGAGACGGAGGCTTACTACAGCCCGGCAGACACGGCTTTCATCCGCCGCTTCGACTTCCCCGCCATTCGCTACGGACTCTACACCACCGAGGACTGGATTGGCACCTCGACCATGGTGGCCAACCACAACACCATCGGCATGCACACCCGTGGCTCCGGCTGGACGCCCATGAACGAGTTCTACCGCCTGCCCAACGACACCATTGAGCCCGACGAGGCTAAGCGCGCACAGCTCATCGCCGAGCAGCAGCTCTACGTCGACAGCCTCCTGCTCGACGAGAACGCTCTGGAGTTTGCCTTCGAGGGCACGCGCTTCTACGACCTCATGCGCTTCGCCATCCGCAAGGGCGACCCCTCGGTGCTCGCCGACCGTGTCTACGCCCGCCGCGGACGCAGTGCCGCCAGCTCGCAGAGCGGCATCGCCGTCAACCTGCGCGACCAGCGCAACTGGTACCTCAACTGGAACAACAAAATCGGCCTCTGAAGCCCTCCTCTTCTGTTCAAGGCGAAGCCCCCGTGCCATGAGTGCGGGGGCTTC
Source organism: uncultured Prevotellaceae bacterium (assembly GCA_946644025.1). The sequence continues at coordinate 2,596 of CAMPCG010000366.1, forward strand.
GCCTTCTTTCCTCCTTCCTCCTTCCTCCTTCCTCCTTAAAAAATAGTTAAATGTGCGGGCGGTTTGCGCGTTTTCTTGGAAAGATTGCGTAAATTTGCACTCGTTATTCAAACCGCAGTGAAAGAACGAAACAATGAAGGGATAGCATCCCGCCGTTTCATCTTCATCAAGAAGCGCGATTGTTTTCGCTGATTGATGAGCGCCAGTGGCTACCTGTTGTCAGTCACTGCTTTTCGGTGTCTCCCCGGCGTTCCTCTGCTAAAAGGTTTGACGAGCGACTTTACATTAAACAATTATATTAATCATTTTAAACTATTACTCTAATCTTATGGAAATACCTTTCGCTGAAGCGTGGAAGATCAAGATGGTCGAACCGCTGCGCAAGAGCACTCGCGCCGAGCGCGAGCAGTGGCTGAAAGAAGCCCACTACAACGTGTTTATGCTGAAGGCCGAGCAGGTCTACATCGACTGCCTGACCGACTCGGGCACCGGTGCCATGAGCGACCGCCAGTGGTCGGCCATGATGCTGGGCGACGAGAGCTATGCCG
>CAMPCG010000367.1 GCA_946644025.1 uncultured Prevotellaceae bacterium
ATTGAGAAGAAAGTCACCGACATACTGGTGGACAAGCTGGGCGTAGAGCCCGAAGAAGTGAAGAGCGAGGCCGACTTCCGCGAAGACCTCGGCGGCGACTCCCTCGACAGCGTAGAGGTGCTGATGGAGATAGAACACGAGTTCAGCATCTCCGTTACCGACGGGGATGCCTTTCAGGCAAAGACCGTCGGTGACATCTGCGAAATGGTGGAGCGATACGTGAAGTAAGCAACAGCAAACAACAATTAAGAACGATATGAACTACGAAGACATAAAACATGCCGCCTCCGTGCTGATCGAAGTCAGCCGATGGCGCGACTACGTTACCAAGGAGAGGTTCTGTCTGATGGCCAAGGCCCGATTCGGGATTGAAGACGGTGAACTCTGCGACGTGATGTACGGACTGATGCAGATGCCGCTGCCCAGACTGATAGCCTACATATCCATCGAACACAACGGAGCCGACGACGGTTACCGCATGCCGCGAGGCTGGAAGCACATGGCGAAGGCCGTGGAAATCATGCAGTCGGCCTACACCCTGCGGCCACGCGACTACTACGACGACACCGACGAGATGCCAGCCATCGACGAGGATCACGGCGGCTACCGCTACGACCGCCGCCGGTACTTCTACACCCGTGGCGGCGATAACGCGCAGATGCACTACGCCGACATCGACCTGTCCGACCGCGCCAGCATCGCCCTGCTCGCCGGACTGCTGTCCGAGGACGGTGTGGCGATAAAGGGCGTGGCCCACTACATCGACACGCTCGACGGACAGCTGGAGAGCAACGCCAAGCGCGAACGGTTCGACTACTACGACGGCGACTGCTACCTGCTCTTCAGCAACCCTGCCGACCGCATCTTCTACGACTACTTCTCGCGGGGCGACGATGCAGGCGTGTATATGGCCGCCGACAAGGGATGGCGCAAGCTGCTCTACACCCCCGGTCGCGGCTATCTCGACAAGAAGGGCGAGCCACAGTTTGTCGACGACGACCACTTCTACTCCAACTACATGCTCGAAGCCAGCGGCAAGGGCTTCCGCTATGTGGGCAACTTCACAGCAAGGCCCGAGGTGCTGAGAGAGACCAAGGAGGACTGAGCGTATGGGAGAGCAATCACAACAACCCGCAGGACTGGGCAGGCTCTTCGTCTGCCCCACCGACATCTTCGAGAAACAGGGCATGGACGCGCCGATGGAGGAGATACACCTGGCGGAACCCGCAACGCTCTCGCCAGGCATGCTGACCTACAAGGACACCGACGACAAGCCGCAAGGCGGATGGCCCGCCAATATCTCGTTCCACACCACAGCCACCGTGGCCGAGCCCGACGAGGGGCTGCAGCAGCTGCTACAAGGCGCACAGACCTTCGACGTGACCATAGAGCGCAAGCCCCCACGACTGCCCCGCAAGATGAAGAAGGCCTACCGCAGCGACTACCCACGCAACACGAAGTGGAAGCGCAAGGTAGCCAACCTGATACGCCTCCAGTCGCGCACCCTCCACGACTGCGAGGTGGTGGTCACCCCGGAGCAGCACGACCTCCTGGCCCGCCAGCTCAACACCGTCACCATTACGCCGAGAGAGCAACAGGCAGACTGAATAATTTTTTAATCTAATTTTTAATTCTCGCCGACAGGCGATACAAAAAAACAAAGAGCGATATGAGAGCATTTGAAATCACAACCACGAAGAGCGACTACCACTTTCTGGTGTTAGCCGAGGGATTCATGGAGGCCATCGGAATACTGCAGCGCCAGAAGAACGTATGGGACGACGACATCATAAACGTGCGATTGCTGGATACCTACAATAGCAATCAGATATTGGTGCGCGACCTGATACTCGCCGAGGAGCGGCTGGAGGAGAAGGTGCGCCGCGAACTGGAGCCGAAGCTGCCCCACTGGCGGCAGATGCCCAACGGGGCGGCTGGCGGCGACCGCGAGCACTACCTGATACGCTCGTCGAAGGGCCACTACTTCACGGCCTCCTGCATCGGCGGCACCGGCTACTATCTTGACATGGACGACCTGGAGCAACTGCCGGGGATTGTAAACCCGAATGAAGTATGATGGACATCAAGCAAGGCAAGACCTACTACCTCTACGACGACAGGGCTGAGGAGGACGTGTGCAAGGCTCATGTGCTGCACGTACTACCCCACCCTGAGCGCGGCGAGGACGACCGCCTGATAGTGTATCGCTGGTACGGCAAGCACAGGCAGCACTGGTGGTATGGCGTGACGACCATGAGCCAGCAGGAACTGTGGGCCGACTACGTCCGGGAAGTCATTATCTACAGGAAGGAGCGGAAGCAATGCCGGAAATGCGGCCAGTGCGGCTACTACATGGCCTATGCGAAAAGCGACGGCACGAAGGATCACTACGGCGACTGCGCCAGCATCGGGATGAACAACGAATGCAACGAGGGCCGGAACCACTTCAAGGACCATGACGAAGAGCTATTGCAGGTTGACAGCACCGAGGATGCCTGCGGATTCTTCAAGGCGAATCGGACACGGCGCACCAAGGAATACATCAAGGCGCATCCCGACAACTACTATCAGGACACGCACTTCAAGCCAAGGCCTGTGCGGTAGCCTCTGAATAATTTTCAGAATAATTTTTGGATAATTTCTCGGCGCAAGCCGATAGCAAAACAGAAAGAGAATATGAAAATAGTAAGATTTGACAGCAAAGGGAACTGCCAGTTCGTTTATTTCAACTGGCGCAAGTTCAAGTTCGAGACATCCTGCTGGGCCAACAGCCTTCAGGGACTGCTCGGCAAGACGAGTGAGAAGAAACATCTGATAATCGGCTTGTGGAATCATTAAAGGAGGACTGAGTCATGGGAGAAATGAAATGGAGCTTTAACCTGTTTGGCATCCGTATCGGATGGTACAAACACTTTTCTGCCGTTTGTTATGACCGGAAAAACCGACTCCTGCAAATCGGCAAACTGGAACTCTGGTTCTATGGATTGAATTAAACGGAGGAAGATAACGATAAAAAACAAGAGCGATATGAAAGAACTGAGAAACGAAAGAATGTCCGTCGAAAGATGGGAGGAGGCGTGTAAGGCTGGCTGCTGCCAGAGCAACTACCGCCGCGAGCGAGGACTGACCGAGACACG
>CAMPCG010000368.1 GCA_946644025.1 uncultured Prevotellaceae bacterium
AACCGTCGCAAGGGTTACGAGATTACCGGCACGCTCATCCTCGAAGCAGTCAACCAGCGCACGGCTCGTGTTCTCCGTGCTATGAACAACCTCGAGCTGTTCATCATTTTCCAGGACAATGATGGCAAACTTCTCATCGTCTATGACCCCATCCGCAAGGTCAAGGCCGACAGCGGCGGTATTGCCGGCGACACTGGCGACGCAGCCGACAGCGACCGTCAGATCACGCTGGAGTACAAGCTGAAGCCGGTCATCTACCCCATGTACTACGTGGAGCTGACCGAGGGCAAGACGCTCGACGACTATCTGGCCGAGGCAGTCTAACACACACTACTTCACCAATTCGTAATTCGTTTCAGATTCGTTTAGTTTGGGCGGCTTCTCTCGCGGGGAGCCGCCTTTTCCTGTGCCTACGGTTTTGGGCAAAAATGTTAATTTTGGCACAAGAAACGAATAAAAACCACAGTTATGACGAACATCAAGGACTACAAGACGATGAGTAGTGAGGAGCAGCTGCGCTTTGTGGCCGACCTCACCGTGTTTGTGCAAGAGAAGTTGCCCCGGCTGGAGCAGATTGAGGGTGCATGGAGCCCCGCCGACCGCCGCGACATGGAGGCGGGACTGGCGCTGATAGGGGCGTTTCCCTTTGCGCGTGACTTCGTGACGAAGGCGCTGCGCTATGGCGACTACAAGGCGCGGGTTCGCCGTATGCGTATATATATAGATAAGGTGAAGAACGAGGTGTCGCGTGGCGTGGCCGTGACGGCTGCCGACGGCAAGTCGTATGCCTTTGTGCCGGCCTTGCAGCAGCAGTACCGCCGCCGTGGTCGTCCGACGCGCGAGGAAGCCTTTGCCAAGACCGTCACCGCCGCCACCGACGACGTGGAGAGCCGCCGCCAGCAGGCCGTGGCCCGGCTCTTAGGCGTGGAGGTAGTGACCAACCAGACGCTGCGCGAGAAGAACAATGCCGAGCTGGCCATCGACCGACAGATGCGCCAGCAGCGCGAGGCAGAGCAGAACCCGTCGCTGTTTGGGAATACTGACCCCACCCCTGCAGAAGATTGCTCCGTTAAGATGCAATCGCCCCTTGATGGGAGGGGAGCGGCTGCCGCCGTCCAGTCTGCTGCTGTAGTACAGCAGCCTACGGGACAGACCGCCGCCACCGTGCCCGGCGGTTCTGCCGCCGGCAGCGCCGCCCCCACTATTGCCGACCTTGGCGAGACGCGCTACCACCTGAATCAGCTGCGCATCCTTCTCTCGCCCGACCTGCAGCAGCGCGTCGATATGGTGCAGACGCTGCGCATGGAGGCCGCCGATGCCGCCACCCGTGCCAAGGACATGGCCGAGCACGGCGAGCAGCCGGAGGCCGTGGAGCCCTACGCTCAGGAGGCCGCAAAGAAGACCGAGGCGTATGAGCAGATTTACGACGAGGTAGATACCGAGCTGGCCACCATCTTCTTCCGTCTGAAGAACGACGAGCCTTTCCGCGAGCAGTTCCAGAAGAAGCACCGCATCGCCGACCTCACCCGCATCGCCGACGACCTGAAGCCCTATTACAAAAAGGTGCAGAGCCCGGAGTTCGACCTGCGCTGCCGCACCATCATCGAGCAGGAGAGCCCCGAATATGCCGCCAAGGTGAAAGCCGAGAAGGAGAAGAAGGAAGAGGTGGACGGAATACTGAGGTATCTCCGGCGCAAGGATAAGGCGGCCAGCGAGCAGCGCGTGAAGACCGCCCGCGAGAAATACAAGCGCCTTGTGGAGCTGCTTGGCAAGGACATGGCCAAGACCTATAAGCCGCTCGTCACCGCCATCGAGGACGAATACAAGAAGGCTTCGGAAAAGGAAAATTAACTTTAGCGCAACCATGCCCCGAACTCAGCCCACCATCAGCTTCCAGGCCGTCCGCAACCTGACGGAGAAGTTTTCGTGGCGCGACCCCAAGACGGGGGCTCGCGTCACAGGCTTCAATCCGCCTGCCGATGCCAAGGAGAAGCAACAGGTGCCCTACTTCGTGAAGTACGTCACTGGCCGTGGCGTACTGGAGCAGGGCGAGGTCATCACGCTCAAGGTGGACCTGCGCCGCCATCAGCGTAAGGTGAAATTCATTAACTCCAACCAGATACGCATCCTGCGCGACTACCTCATCATCGAGATTGACGGCTTCCGCGTGGTGACGCACTGACGGCTCATTTATCATTTATCATTTATCATTTAGCGAAGCGAAATGTCACAACCCTCACAGAATTTCATCGACAAGGTGACGCGCTGGGCCTACGGCGGACTGGCGCTGGAGCAGGTACACTTCTCGCCGGCGCAGCGGTTCAGGGCGCTGCTGGTGCTCGACTGTTACCATAAGTTCATGGAAAACCCGACGACGCCCGTCCGCGACATCGTGCGACGCATCGCCATGCGCAACTACTCGCTCCTCCTGGCCAAGGCCGACATGGGCGACGAGGAGAGCCGCGAGGTGTGCGAGGCCGTGGGCATCCGCCGCGACAAGGACGGCAACATCCCGCCGCGCAAGGAGAACGAGATTGCCAACGACATCTACTGCGTCAACCAGCTCGTAGGCCGGCTGAACGTGTCGCAGCAGCACCTCGACAAGGTGCTCTACCAGACGAACACCCGCTGGCTCTCGCACTTCGGGCAGCAGACGGGCAACGTCAGCGCCATACGCGAGGCGCAGCGCAACCTGGAGAAGATGAACAACGACTGGAAGGACACGGACAACCCCGCCGACGCACTCCGTCCGGGCGTGGAGCGCAACGTGACCAACGACGTCTCGATCATCAAGCGAAAGGAGAACTACACGCCGGAGGAGATGGCCGCCTTCGCCAAGAAAATCGGTGCCCGCGTGGAGGACGTTCAGGAGTTTATCGAGAACGAGAACGGCATCATGGTGCCCGCCAACGACACGGACGAGGACGACGACGAGACCGACAGCGACGAGCAGACCCTCGCGCCCGACGGCAAGCCCACCGACGAGCCGGACACGTATGATCCCTTCTCTTAGAAATGAAGAATGAAGAATGAAGAATGAAGAATGAGACCCCACCCCTGCCCCTCCCCTTGATGGGAGGGGAGTGCCATGCGGCTTGACACTCACGGCGGGCAAGGCGG
>CAMPCG010000369.1 GCA_946644025.1 uncultured Prevotellaceae bacterium
GGTCGACAACCACATCTACTACTATGCCGAACGCAACGGCTACCGTGCCCCCGACTATCACCGGCTTGACGTGGGTGCTACGTGGACGAAGAAGATCAGCCGCGGCCGGCTGACGCGCGAGTGGACCTTCGGCATCTACAACCTGTACAACCGCTACAACCCCTGGCTCATCCGATTCAGCGACAGCCAGTACGGACGTGGCACCAAGGCCAAGCAGTACAGCCTCTTTGGCATCGTGCCTTCCGTGTCGTTCAGCCTGACGTGGTGAAAAAGATGAAAAGTTGAAAAAAAAAAGATAAGATAAATGAAACGCTGGATAAAGGTGCCCCTTCTTCTTCTCACCCTTTCGGTTCTTCTCGTGTCGTGCGAGAAGGAGATACCCATTGACTACCACGAGGCCGACATGCAGTATGTTGCCGAAGCCTCCGTGACACAGAAGGGAACGACCGTCAGACTCACGACGACCCAAAGCGTGACCGACAACAGCAAGACACACTACGTAGAAGGGGCCGTGGTCGTCGTGTCGATACCGCGCTACGGCGTCTCCGACACGCTGAAGTACTCGGGCAGCGGACTCTACCAGTCGCAGATAGCCGGTGTGGCCGGCGTGACCTACGACATGGACATCTACGTCGACGGGCGCCACTTCCACTCGTCGTCCGTCATGCAGCAGGAGCCACAGGTGACCAGCCTGCGCTTCGTGTGGCAGAAAGTGCTCTCCGAGCGCATGCTCTTCGCCGACCTTCGCCTGCAGGACACGCCGAGCGAGAACAGCTACTACTTTATGCACATCTACCGCAACAACGTGGGCTACCGCTGGGCCGTGATGACCGACGAGAAGAACAAGAACAAGGAGTTGCAGCAGCTGTTTCAGTGCAGCACGAAGCGCGACATGGACAAGGGCGACGAGGATGCGCTGAGGGATGGCGACAAGATACGCCTGGAGGTGCGAGCCATCGACCGCGCGTCGTACGACTACCTCTACTCCATGCAGGTCATGGACAACGCGGGCACCAACCCCATCGAGAACTTCACGGGCGGCTGTCTGGGCTACTTCTCGGCCTACCACGTCGTCACGGTGAACACCGTTTTCCACGTAGCCGACATCGAGGAAGCCGACTGACGGCGCCTTCCCCATCTACCTTTTGCTTACGTCATCTTGGGTTACTTGCCAGCCATCAGCAGGTGGTAGGTGCCGCCGGCCATGGGCTTGACGACGCCCTTCATCTCCAGCGAGAAGAGCAGGGCCGTCAGTTGTCCGATGGCAATGTTGGTGCGCACGCTGATGATGTTCAGCTGCAGGTCGTTGCTCTGGCTGAGCAGGCTGACTATCAGCTGCTCCTCAGCCGTCAGGTCGGGAAACAGCTGGCGCTCCACGGGCCGTGCTGCCGGCTGTTGCGTGTGCCACCCCATAGCCTCGACGAAGTCCTGTGCCGACGTGATGAGTGCGGCGTTGTTTCGTGCTATGAGCCTGTTGCACCCCTCACTGTACGGCTGGCCTACGTTGCCGGGGAAGGCAAACACGTCGCGGTCGTACTCCAGCGCCACGCGGCACGTGATGAGTCCGCCACCCTTGACGGCACTCTCGACCAGTATGGTAGCGTCCGACATGCCGGCCACGATGCGGTTGCGCTGTCGGAAGTTGTTTGGCATGGGTTCCGTCATGCTCATGTATTCCGTCAGCAGCCCGCCGTGACCCACCATGCTGATGGCCGTGTCGCGGTGGCGTGGCGGGTATATCTGGTCCAGTCCGTGAGCCAGCACGCCCACCGTCTCGTAGCCTAAGGCCAGCGACTGGCGGTGCGCACAGATGTCGATGCCGTAAGCCAGTCCGCTGACGACGAGCACCTGCGGGCAGAGCTTGTGCAGCTGGGTCAGGAAGGCCGCCACCAGGTCCTGACCGTACGGCGTGCAGTGGCGCGTGCCCACCATGTTGATGACGCGTGCCTGGTTGAGGTCGGCCGTGCCGCGGTAGTAGAGCACCAGTGGGGCGTCGGGACAGTCGCGCAGCCGCAGCGGGTAGTCGTCGTCGCCGAGCGTCAGCACGCGTATGGCCCCCTTGCCGGCAAACTCCATCTCGGCAGCGGCACGCCGCAGGGCATCGTCCCAGTCGAGCATGGCCTTGCGCTGCTGTGCCGAGAGGTTGGGTATGACGTCGCCCACGCTGTCGCGGTGCTCGTAGACAGCCTGGCCGCCGCCCATCTTGCGGTACAGCTGCAGCGCCATGGGCTGGCTGAGGCCCGTCATGCGGGTCAGTGCTATGGTGTAGTAGGTCTCTTCGCTTGTCATGTCGTCGTTTTTACGAAGTGCAAAATTACGAATAAGTGGGTAAAACACCAAATTTATAGGAAAAATCTTGCATCGTTCAATATTTTTACGTAAATTTGCCAACAAATAGTTCTTTTCTTATTAATTATTTAACACGTAAAACTATGGATTACAAGATTATCGACATCGAAGGTGTTGGCGACGTGTACGCCGAGAAACTGGTTGCTGCTGGCATCAACAAGGTAAGCGAACTGCTCGAGAAGTGTGCTGCCCCCAAGGGCCGCAAGGAGCTGGCCGAGGCTACAGGCATCAGCGAGAAGCTCATCCTGCGCTGGACCAACCATGCCGATCTCTTCCGCGTCAACGGCGTAGGCCCTCAGTTTGCTGAGTTGCTCGAAGCCGCCGGCGTCGACACCGTCAAGGAGTTCCGTCACCGCGTGGCCGAGAACCTGCAGCCCAAGCTGGTCGAACTGAACGAGCAGCGCCACATCTGCGGCCGCGTGCCCGCCGTCAGCGAGGTGCAGAAAATGATCGACCTGGCCAAGGAGCTGGAGCCGAAGGTGACCTACTAATCACCGCTCCGCTGGCCGCTTAGCGGTCGGCACCGCCCAACCCCTTCACCGCACCGGCTATCGCGACAAGTTCGCCAAGCAGCCCTGCGGTGAAGGGATTCTTGTTGTTTACTGGCCTTCATACCGTCGTGAGTGGCCTACTTATGTTCGTGAGTGGCCTACTTACATCCGTGAGTGGCCTACTTATTGGTGTGGGTTACAGGTGTGCCTTCTATATATTGTCATATATACTTTTTACCTGCCCCTTCTGCCCCTTCTGCCATGTGAAAGAAG
>CAMPCG010000370.1 GCA_946644025.1 uncultured Prevotellaceae bacterium
GGCCAACCACACCGCCACGCGCGAGGATGATATGGAATACACCGCCCGCAAAAGGTCCCGCCAGGCCGAAGTCGACGCCATTCTCGACAAGATTCGCAAGAGTGGCTACGACAGCCTGACGAAGGAGGAGAAGCAGCGCCTCTTTGAGGCCAGCCGGGAAAGATGAGGAGTTGTGGAGGTAAAGGAGTTGGGGAGTTGTGGAGGTAAAGGAGATAAAGGAGTTGAGGAGGTAAAGTAGGATAGTTTTGCTATCCAAAACAGCGTTGACAAAGAGGAAGTCGGGTCTATCCTACTTTACCTCCACAACTCCACAACTTCCCAACTCCCAGAAAAGAATATGAAGAAACTAAGGAAAATCATAACAAAAATGCTGGCAGGAGGTAGCTGGATGCTGGCCCTGCTGATGCTGCTGACAGGCTACAGCGACCGTCTCGACCCGTCGCAGTTCCCCCTGCTGGCCTGTGCCGGCATGCTCTTCCCCTTCATGGTCATGGTGAACATGGGGGTGATGGTTTTCTGGCTCTTTGTCAGCTGGCGCCATGCCTTCATACCGCTGGCAGGGCTGGTGCTCGCCTATTCGCCCATCCGGACGGTCGTACCACTGAACCCCACCCAGCAGCTGCCCGACAGCTGTATCAAGGTGATGTCTTACAACGTCTGCGGATACAGCGGTGTGAAACGCTTCGACCAGCCGCTCGACACCATCATGTCCTATCTGAAGAAGGAGCAGCCCGACATTCTCTGCACCCAGGAGGACTACCGCCGCAACCCCGACCCTGTGGCTCTGCTGAAAGAGATTTTTCCCTACAATGACACCGTACACGTGAACCAGAACCGCAGCGGCGTGTTAAATGCCGTGGGCATCCACACCCGCTATCCCATTCTCAGCAAGGAGTGCATCCCTTACGAGTCGGCCTCCAACGGCTCGGCGGCCTTCCTCCTGCTGATCGATGGCGACACGGTGCTCGTTGTCAATAATCATTTGGAGAGCTTCCACCTCTCACCCGAGGACAAGCAGCAATACAAAGACATGCTCAAGGGGCGTATGAATCGTGACTCGGCACAGGCCGAGACGCGGTTCCTCATCGGCAAGATCAGCCAGGGCATCGTTGTACGCGCACCCCAGGCGCGCGCCGTCCACGACTACATAGTGGCTCACAGCCAGTATCCGGTCATCGTCTGCGGCGACTTCAACGACACCCCGGTTTCTTATGCGCGCCGCACCATTGCCCAGGGTCTCACCGACTGCTTCGTAGAGAGCGGGTGGGGGGCCGGTTTGTCATATAATCAGAAAGGTTTCAACTTCCGTATCGACCAGATGATGTGCTCTGCTGACTTCACTCCCTACAACTGTTACGTTGACAGCAAAATGGAGGCCAGCGACCATAATCCGGTGATTTGTTGGCTGAAAAAAGTGGAGAAACCTTAAAAAACGTGCGAAAGTTGGGCTAAAATTTGCTATAGTGTAAAAAAATCACTATATTTGCAAGCTAAAATTTGCAAAATATATAACGTAATATAATTAATAACAAAATGCAAAACAAAGGAATTGTAAAGTTTATTGCAGCCGCGCTCGTGCTCGTCTGCATCTTCTATCTTTCCTACTCGTTCGTGACACGCTACCACGAGAACAAGGCAGCGGCCATGGGCGAGGTGGCAGGACAGGAGTATCTGGATTCACTCTCAAGTAAGGACGCTAACGTCTGGTTCGGTTCTAACCTCAAGAAGTGCCGCGAAATGGAGATTGGCCTCGGCCTTGACCTGAAGGGCGGTATGAACGTCATCCTCGAAGTATCGGTGCCCGACATCGTTGACATGCTCGCCGACCACAAGCAGGATCCCGGCTACCGCAAGGTCCTCGAGTTGGCCAAGAAGGAAGAGGAGCGCACACAGGGCGACTTCGTGTCGATCTTCTACGACATCTGGAAGAACGAGCAGGCCGGTCGCAACCTGGCCACCGTCTTCGCCACCTCGCAGATGCGCGACAAGGTGAACCCCAGCTCAACGAACGACGAGGTCATCGCCGCTCTGCGCACCGAGGTGCAGTCGGCCATCGACAATGCCGAGACCGTCGTCCGCACACGTGTTGACCGCTTCGGTGTGGTTCAGCCCAACATCCAGCGTCTCGAAGGCCAGTCGCGCATCATGATTGAGATGCCTGGCGTGAAGGAGCCTGAGCGCGTGCGTAAGCTGCTGCAGGGTAGTGCTAACCTGGAGTTCTATGAGACCTACGATGCCCAGAACGTGCTGCCGATGCTCAACAGCCTCAGCACGGCCTACGCTGCCCGCCAGAGCGGCGAGCAGGTTGAGGACGCTGCTGCAGAAGAGACGGCTGAGACCGAGGAGGCCGTGGCCCAGACTGCTGCCGACACCACCAAGGTTGACACCGCCAATGCCGAGAACGCTATGGCCGAGAAACTCAGCAACGCCAAGAGCGGCGAGGAGAACACCCAGTCGACCGAGGCCCTGGAGCGCATGAAGAAGCAGAACCCGCTCTTCGCCTATCTCGACACCCGCTTTGCCGGTCTGTCGGTCGTCGGTGGTGTGCTGGCCCGCGATACTGCTGAGGTGAACGCCATCATCAATTCCGACCTGGCAAAGAAGATGCTGCCCGCCGACCTGAAGCTGCTGTGGGGCGTGAAGCCCACCAAGCACACCATGGGCAATGGCGAGGTCTTCGAACTCTATGCTATCAAGCTCGACCCCTCTGGCAAGGCTCCCCTGAGCGGTGACGTCATCACCAAGGCCAGCGACTCCTTCAACCAGTTCAACAACCCCGTCGTCTCCATGCAGATGAACACCGAGGGCACCCGCAAGTGGGCTACCATGACCCGTGAGAACAAGGGTCACGCCATTGCTATCGTCCTCGACGACATGGTCTACAGCGCTCCCCGCGTGAACGACGAGATCTCGGGTGGTAGCTCGGAAATCTCCGGCGACTTCACCCTCGACGAGACCAAGGACCTTGCCAACACGCTGAACTCTGGTAAGATGCCGGCTCCCACCCGCATCGTCCAGGAGCAGGTCGTCGGTCCTACCCTCGGTGCACAGTCCATCAAGCAGGGTGCCATCTCCTTCGTCGTGGCTCTCATCCTGCTGGGCT
>CAMPCG010000371.1 GCA_946644025.1 uncultured Prevotellaceae bacterium
CGCGAGGGGTGGCAAGCCTGGCAGGCCTACCTGCTGCAGACGGAGCAGATGACGCACAAGGTGGAAGCCGACAGCCTGGCCTATCAGCTGACGCGACGGCAGTTCGAGGAGGGGCTGTCGACGGCCATCGACCTGCGCACCACGTCGGCCCAGCTGCTCAACTCGCGTGCCACGCTGCTGCAGTGCCGACTGATGGCAGTGGTGAAGGAACATTTGGTAAGATATTATAACGGAGAAACGATATGGACAAAGTAATCGAAAAGACAAAGACCCAGCGACTGCTAAAGTTTTGGCCCTACGCTGCTGGCGCATGCTTCGTGCTGCTGGTGCTGGGATGGCTGGTGTTTGGCAATCATGCCTCGACGCTACGGGTCGACCGGGACGAACTGACTGTCAGCGACGTGCGGCGGGCGGAGTTCAAGGACTATGTACGCACCAACGGACAGGTGCTGCCCATCCAGGTGGTGCAGATCTCGCCCGAGGAGGGTGGTATCGTGATGGAGAAAGTAGTGGAGGAAGGCACGCACGTCAGGAAAGGCGACGTCATTGTGCGCCTCTCGAACTCGAACCTCGACCTGCAGATTCTGAATGCCGAGGCTGAACTGGCCGAGAAGCAGAACCTGCTGCGCAACACGCAGGTGGCCATGCAGCAGGACCGCCTGAACAACCAGACGGAACAGGCACAGCTCGACATGGACACGCGGCGCAAGCAGCGCACCTACGAGCAGAACCAACGGCTCTACGAGGAGAAGCTCATCAGTCGCGAGTCGTACCTGCAGTCGCAGGAGGACTATCAGCTGTCAGCCAAGAAGCGTTCCTTGGTGAGTCAGCGCCTGAAGCAGGACAGCATCTACCGCACGGTGCAGATGGACCAGATGGAGGACAATCTGCAGAACATGCGGCGCAACGTGGTGCTCGTGCGTCAGCGCAAGGACAAGCTTGAAGTGCGCTCGGCCATCGACGGCGAGCTCGGCCTGCTCGACGTGGAGCTGGGCCAGAGCATCCAGCCCGGCCAGAAGATTGGACAGCTGAACGACCTCTCGGACTACAAGGTGCAGGCCGAGATCGACGAGCACTACATCGACCGTGTACGCCAGGGGCTTACCGCTACCTTCCAGCGGGCTGACAAGCAGTATCAGCTGCAAGTGCGCAAGGTCTATCCCGAGGTGAGGCAGGGCAAGTTCCGTTGCGACTTCATCTTCAAGGGTGAAAGACCGGAGAACATCCGCACCGGCCAGACCTACTACATCGACCTTGAGCTTGGCCAGCCCGAGCAGGCCGTGCTCATTCCGCGCGGCACATTCTTCCAGACCACGGGCGGTCAGTGGATCTTCGTGCTTTCTGCCGACGGCAGCAAGGCCTACCGCCGCACCATCCGCATTGGTCGGCAGAACCCGCAGCACTACGAGGTGCTTGAAGGTCTGGAGCCCGGCGAGCGCGTCGTCACCAGCGGCTACGAGGCATTCAAGGACAACGAGGTGCTGGTGCTGAAATGATAAAACTAATCATATTTTTCACATCTCATCTTTAACCTTTAAAGTGAACAATGATGAAAGAAGTATTGCGTAACCTTTGGTATATGGCACGCCGCTTCAAGACGGCGACGGTTCTGAATTTTCTGGGGCTTGTGGTGGCCTTCGCTGCCTTCTACCTGCTGATGACGCAGGTGGACTATGCCCGCTCGTACAACGCCTGCATCAAGGATGCCGACCGTGTCTACCGCGTGGAGGCCAAGATGGGCGACGACTATCCGTGGGGCACTAACTGCAACCGCCCCACGCTGACGCAGATAGCCCAGATGCCGCAGGTGGAGGCCATGAGCGAACAGGGCGGCTGGTCGCCCACACGCGAGTTCCTCAAGGACGGCAGCGTGGTGGAGCATCCTTGCATGGGCACCAACCTGACGCCCTTCGGAGCCGTTACCGCTCGCTGCCTCAGCGGCAAGCTGTCGTGGGAGGCTTACGGCGAGCGCACCGCCATCATCCCCGCCTCGCTGGCGCAGAAGCTTTTCGGACGGATCGACGTGGCCGGAGAGCCGCTCTACTCGAAGACCGACACGTTGACCGTCCAGGGTGTCTACGAGGACTTCCCAGCCAACTGTTCGGTGAAGAACAATGTCTACTTAGCCTCGGAGCAAGACCTCGACAGCTGGAGCGAATGGAGTTACACTGCCTACGTAAAGCTGCGCGAGGGTGTCGACCCAAAGACGATGCTGACGGGGCTCTCACGGCAGCTTAAGGAGCTGATGTGGCGCACGCAGTGGGGCGGCGCGCTGGCTGCCGGTGCGGTCAGTGCCGACCAGGAGCAGGAGGCCCGCGCCAGCTTCGAGAATTACTACAAGCACTACGACTATCGGCTGACGCCCGTACTCGATACCTATTTCTCAGGCGTGGCAGGTGACGACAAGGGTAACCCCGCCATGCTCTTCATCCTGGAGCTGGCCTGCGTGCTTATCATCGTCATCGTGACTGTGAACTTCCTCAACTTCACGCTGGCACAAAGCCCTATGCGCATCAAGAGCATCAACACACGCCGCGTGCTGGGCGAGCCCGTCGCCAAGCTGCGCCTGCGGCTCATAGCCGAGAGCGCGGTGTGGGCACTGCTGGCCTGCGGGGCAGCCCTCGTCCTGTGTGTTGCGGTATCACAGCAACAGACGGAGCTGCTCCTCGGCTCGCTCACCCTGGGCGACCACGTGTGGCTGGTGGGCCTGATGCTGCTCCTGGCCGTGGCGATGGGCGTGGCCGTTGGCATCTACCCCGCCGTCTTCGCCACCTCGTTCCAGCCCGCACTGGCACTGAAGGGCTCGTTCGGACTGACACCCAAGGGCCGGCGTCTGCGCTCCGTGCTTGTCGGGTTGCAGCTCGGCATCGCCCTGCTCGTGGTGACCTACATCGGCATCCTGCTCATGCAGAGCCGCTACATATATCATAGCGACTACGGGTTCCAGAAGGACGAGGTGCTCTACGTGCAGCTCACCCCGGAGCTGTGGGGCAAGAAAGACGCCATACGCGCAGAGCTGATGCAGCAGGGCGGCGTCAAGGACGTGAGCTTCTCGCGTTTCGTGCTCGGCAATTCCGACAGCTAC
>CAMPCG010000372.1 GCA_946644025.1 uncultured Prevotellaceae bacterium
CGCGCGCGCGTAATGATGAGCCTCGGGCTCATTGTCGTGCTCTCGCTGCTCATTGCCTACACCGACATCTACGACGGCAAGATGATGCTCAACTTCTGGTGCTACTACTGCTTTGCCATCTACGGCATGACGGCACTGGTGAAGGTGATGGGTTCCGAAGGCAACTACATCGACCTGCTGATGGTTCACGAGGAGAACATTCTGGCGCTTCTCAAGGCCAAGTACTACTTCCACGTGGGCATCCTTGTGGTGCCCCTGCTGCTCATGCTGCCTGCGGTTATTGCCGGCAAGTTCTCCATCCTGATGATGGTGGCCTACATGCTGCTGAGCAGCGGCGTGCTCTACTGCGTGCTGTTCCAGCTGGCTGTCTACAACAAGCAGACCGTTCCGCTCAATCAGAAGCTGACGGGTAAGAACAGCGTTGAGAACGGGTTCCAGCTGCTCATCGAGATGGCTGCCATGTTTGCCCCGTTGGTGCTGGTGTCAATCATGATCCTGCTGTTCGAGGAGTCTACGGCCTACATTGTGCTGGCGCTGCTGGGACTGGTCTTCACCATTGCCCACCCGCTGTGGCTGCGCAATGTTTACCGCCGCATGATGGCCCGCAAGTATGAGAATCTGGAGGGGTTCCATGCCACGCGGGGGTAAGAAAAAATAAAAAAATAAAAAAATAAAAAAGTAAAAAAGTAAAAAAGGAGGAGACTGGGTTTAACTGAACTGAAATAACCAAGAGACGAGATATGAAAATGATTCGAATGATTGCAATTGCCTTGTTCGCCATGTGCGCGCTGGCAATGAATGCCCAGAAGGGCTCTGTTGTCACTATTAACGGTAACAGGTTGGAGAGTCAGGTCGTGAAAATCACCTTTACGGGTGAACAGGCCGTCTTGCACTTTGCCGACGGCAACCAGATGGTGGCTGATATGGCTGAACTCGTGATTGACTTTACCGCCAGTCAGGAGACGGCCATACAGGTGCTGAAGACGCCTGTCGACAACCAGCTCCTCATCGAAGGACTGGCCGTCGGCACGCCTGTCACCATCTACGACGCTCAGGGGAAAGTGGTGCTGCGAACACAGACGTCGGCCACGTCGCTGCCCGTGCAGTCGCTTCGCAGCGGCGTCTACCTGCTGAAAGCCAACAACCAGATTGTTAAATTCGTTAAGCGATAATCAATATGAAGAAACTGACTCTACTGACCGCCGTTCTGCTTGGCGGACTTTCTGCCCTTGCACAGACCGACCACAGCGTGGCCCGCAACGTCTACGAGAACCAGGCCCGCCTGCAACTCATCAACGACGACGTGAAGTACTACAATACGAGCGACATTGCCGACATCAGCATCGACGAGGCTGAGGTCAGGGTGAACACCCTGGGACAGCAGCAGGATGTCTACAGCGGCAACGTCGCACGCATCTCTTTTGCCAAGAAGCTCGGTCCGCTGAACATCTTCGAGGCCCGCGGATGGAACGAGAGCGCTTACGCCAAGTTCACCCTGCTGCCCGAGGCTGAGGACTATCATGCCTACATCAAGGGATACAGCACCCTCAACGCTACGCTTCGCACTGACTATTCCGACTGGACGCCCATTGACTGGCAGCTCGTCAGGAACTACCGCACTTACGGGCGCGTCGACATGGTGGGACTGCCGGCCGGCTACTATTCGCTGCGAGTGGTGCCTGTCGTCAACGGTGAGGAGTGCCCCCAGCTGGCTGCCACTACCGACGAGCTGCAGGTCGTGGCCTATAACCGGCAGGGCTTCGCCCACCTGAACTACACCGAGGGCGTTGGAGCCTACACCGACTACGGCGAGCTGAAAGCCGGAGCACGCGTTCTCTATGTCACGAAGCAGACGGCACGGACGGTGAAGCAGAGCGTCGTCACCAACTCTAAGGGCGGCGTCACGGAGTGCACCGGCCTGCAGGCCATCATCGATGCCTACCAGAAGGGCTACGACCGCACACCGCTTGCCGTGCGCTTCATCGGTCTTGTCCGCGCCGACGATATGGACTCCTTCAGCTCGTCTGAAGAGGGCATACAGATCAAGCGTAGCAAGGCTTACGACGACATGGACATCACCATCGAGGGCATTGGCGACGATGCCACCATCTATGGCTTCGGCTTCCTCGTGCGCAACTGCCAGAGTGTAGAGTTCCGCAACCTGGGCATCATGTACTATATGGACGACGGCATCTCTGTCGACACCGACAACAGCAACATCTGGATTCACCACGTCGACATCTTCTACGGGCGCAACGCCGGTGGCGACAAGAAAAAAGGCGACGGCTCTATCGACGTGAAGACCAACTCACGCTATGTCACCATCGACAACTGCCACTTCTGGGACAGCGGCAAGTCGTCGCTCTGCGGCATGAAGAGCGAGAGCGGGCCCAACTATATCACTTACCACAACAACTGGTTCGACCACTCCGACTCACGCCACCCGCGGGTGCGCTCCATGAGTGGGCACGTCTACAACAACTACTTCGACGAGGTGGCCAAGTATGGCGTGGGAGCTACCTACGGAGCCAGCATCTTCGTCGAGAGCAACTACTTCAAGGGCACCCGCAAACCCATGCTCTCGTCGCTGCAGGGCTCCGACATCATTGGCGACGACGGCACGTTCTCCAGCGAGAACGGCGGCATGATCAAGGCCTTCGGCAACCATCTGGACCGCACGGCCAAGCACTTCAGCTACTACACACAGCACAGCCCGGCATCTACGGGCTATGATGCCTATGAGGTCACGGCGCGCGACGAGCAGGTGCCTGCTACGGAGGTGACCCGCGTGGGAGGCACCAAGTACGACAACTTCGACACCGACCCCGCGCTGATGTACACCTACGAGCCTGTTGCCGCTGCCGACGTGCCGAGCCGCGTGACGGGCTTTTACGGTGCGGGACGCCTCAACCACGGCGACTTCAAGTACACTTTTGCCGACAACATCGGCAATGACGATGTCGACGCGGGCATCATTGCCGAACTGGAGGCACTGCTGAAGGCCTATGAGAGCCCGCTGCAGGGATTCTTCGGTCAGCAGGGTGGGGGCGACACGCCCGACGACCCCA
>CAMPCG010000373.1 GCA_946644025.1 uncultured Prevotellaceae bacterium
CCACCAAGGGCACCCCCTTCGGGTGGCAGCTCGTCAGGCACGACAGCGAGCTGGCCGGCTGGACAGACCGTAAGCTCGTGGCCATAGACGATACCGTCAAGCTCGTGGGACAAGGTCAGGTTAAGGGCTTTGCTGACCACACGCGGGAAGTCATCGTCGAGGCTCAAGCCGACGACGAGGTTACTGAATATCTGGGAGCCACACGCCACGAACTGTTCGCCTTGGGTAAAGACGGACGGCTGAAGGCTTCTGACGACGAGGGCAACAGCTGGCGCGACGAGACACTCGACGACTCAGACACACTGCTGCCCACATCGGCTATGACAATGGTGAGCTGGGACTATGCACCCGCTGACTCTACCGACTACGTGCTGCTGGCAGGAAACTGCGAACAGAACGGTGAAAACGCCGTGATATGGCGCAAACTGAGCCGCTACCACGACGACGGGCGGCCCGCAGAAGGAAAATGGGTCTACATGCCCATTGACGGGTACAACCGCTATACCCTGCCACGACAGGAATACCTCTCCATGACCTACTATAACAATAATGTGCTGGCCGTGGGAAGCAATATGAAACTCTACATGAGCCGAGACCAGGGCATCACCTGGAAGACGCAGTCGCCCTACGCCCTGCCTAGCCAGATAGAAGGCACAAGAGCCACCATAGCAGCCGACAGCCACGAACGACTCTGGCTGCTCACCGACACAGGACAGTTGTGGATGGGAACGCTGCGCTAAGTGATGAAGGAATAAGTATTAAGTAATATGTATGGTTAGACTTTCCAATATGATAACAACGTCAATATTGACTGCGGCATACCGGTGCCTATGTCATTTAAGACTTGTTGTAACCATACTCATTACTTATCACCTGTCACTGATTGCTTGCACTGCTCAGGACGAACCTGAATACCGCATGGAGATAGGCGGTGGGGTAGGGGTGATGACCTATCTGGGCGACTTCAACGGAAGTCTGTTTAAGAACATGCAGCCCATAGGAGGGGCAGTGGTGAAGTTTAAGCTTAACCCCCGGATGAATTGGGCCGTAAACATAGGATACGGCAAACTGAAGGGAGACTCGAAGGACGCCAAGACATGGTATCCCGAAATCAACGAGAACCCTCTGGCGTTCAGCACGTCGGTGGTAGACGTGTCCGCCTGCTTCGAGTACAACTTCTGGCCCTTCGGCACAGGGCGCGAATACCTAGGTGCCCGTCCGTTGACACCCTACATCACCATCGGGGCGGGGTTCACCATTGCAAAGCCCAACATCGGCGAACAGGCCGGGGCACTGCAGATGCCCATAGGTGCCGGCGTGAAATATAAACTCAAAAGCCGCCTGAACCTGGCGGCAGAGTGGACCATGCACTTCACGGGAAGTGACAAACTCGACGGGGTGGAAGACCCATACGGCATCAAGAGCACCGGACTCTTTAAGAACACCGACTGCTACAGTATGTTCAGACTGACACTCACTTACGATATTTGGGCACGGTGCAAGACCTGCCACAACGACAGAGATTAAAAAACAACAACGACCAACTATGGACTTGGAATTAGATAGAACGAAAGTCCCGCAGCACATTGCCATCATCATGGACGGCAACGGACGCTGGGCCATGGAGCGCGGATGGGACCGCACACTCGGCCACAAGGCCGGCATAGACACCGTGAAGAAGATAACGTCAGAGTGTGCACGGCTGGGCGTGAAGTACCTCACGCTCTACACCTTCTCCACAGAAAACTGGAATCGGCCCGCCTACGAGATAGAGGCACTTATGGGACTGGTGCTCAGCTTCATTGAGATGGAACTCTTCACAGACAACAATGTGAAGTTCCGCATGGTGGGCGACTTCCAGCGCCTGCCCGAGAGCGTGCAGAAGAAAATACGCTACATGGAAGACCTGACGGCCTCAAACACCGGCATGACCATGGTCGTGGCCATGAGCTACTCGGCCCGCTGGGAGCTGACCAATGCCATGAAGCAGATAGCAGCCGAGGGAATTGCCCCCGAGAACATCACCGAGGACACCATCAACCAGCACCTCGTCACCAATTTCATGCCCGACCCCGAACTGCTCATACGCACAGGAGGTGAGCTGCGCATCAGCAACTACCTGCTCTGGCAGATAGCCTATTCGGAACTATACTTCTGCGACACCTACTGGCCCGACTTCGACGAAGCGTGTCTGCACCGTGCCATCGCCAGCTATCAAAGCCGTCAGCGGCGTTTCGGAAAGACCGAGGCACAGGTGGAAAACGAAGTGACGGGCGAAAAGTGAAAAGAGCAGAATGAAGATTATCCTATATAAATATAAAAAGAAATATGTTATGCTGGGAGTGAAAGCGCTGTTGGCGCTCTTCACTTGCCACTTATCACATATCCCTGCCCAGGCCCAGGAGATAAGTTATGCCGGAACACCCCGCGAGTGCGAGATTGGCGGCATCAGCGTCAAGGGCGTCAGCGACTACGAGGACTATGTGCTCATCAACCTCTCCGGCCTCAGCGTCGGACAGAAAATCGACGTGCCGGGTACCGAGATTACCGATGCCGTGAAGCGATACTGGAAGCACGGGCTCTTCTCGGACGTGTCGATAATGGCCGACTCCATCGTTGACTCCAAGGTCTACCTCACCATCAACCTCCAGCTGCGGCCTCGCATCTCCGAGATAAACTACGTGGGACTGAAGAAGCGCGAGCGCGAGGACATGGAGGCAAAGCTCGGAATGGCAAAGGGGATGCCGCTGACGAAGAACCTCATAGACCGCGCTAAGATTCTGGCCAAGAAATACTTCGACGACAAAGGCTACAAGAACGCTGAGATAAACATCTCCCAGCACGAGGATGTCACGGGAAAGAATCAGGTAGTGCTCGACGTCTACATTGACAAGAAGGACAAGATGAAGGTGCGCCAGATTATCTTCGACGGCAACCGCCAGCTCACCGATGCCAAGATTAAAGGTAACATCTTCAGCAAGGGTGCTTTCGGCAAGATTCACGAGGCAGGAAAGTTCCGCTCATGGTTCAAGGCCCGCAAGTTCACCCCCGAGCGCTATG
>CAMPCG010000374.1 GCA_946644025.1 uncultured Prevotellaceae bacterium
ATGAAGAAAGCGAAGAGCCTCTTAGTGTGGGGGCTATTGTTTGGCACGACGCTGGCGGCCAGTGCCCAGAGCGACGTGCTGAGTGTGGAGTTCATTGACCGTCAGCCCGACGCGTCGTTAGGCGGCAAGGCTGCCGTCGTGTTCCGTGCCGAGAGCGACGACTACGTCATCACTTCGTCGGCTGGCGAGGCGAGTGCTGCCCCCCAGCGGGTGGGCAGTGGTTACGAGTATCGCATGAGCATCGACCTGCAGGGCCGGAAAAGCGACTCGCGCGTGTTTACCGTCAAGAAGCGCGGCACCCCCTTTGAGGGCAAGTCGCCCCAGAAGGACGTGGTGGCCAACAACGTGTCTACCTACGCCATAGCCGAGATGAAAACCAAGATTGGCGGCAACGAGCAGGTAAGCGGCAACACTTACATCGATGAGGTAGGCAATAACCCCGTTATGGCATGTGTCGAGGTGTCCGTCCCGCAGGAACTGGACCTGACGGTCAACGTCAACAAGGAAGCCCTGAAGGCTACTGTTACTGAAAAGGCGTCGGCCGGCAACAAGATCTACGAGATTGTGTTCAGCACCCGCAGGTTCGACGAACTGAAGGCGTCGGTGGCCGGTATTAACAAGCAGCTGGCCGACCTTGACAGCCAGATAGAGAGAACTGCCAGCGATGCCGAGAAGCAGCCGCTGTTTACACGGCAGGACGAGCTGACCGCCCAAAAGGATGCTGCCGAGGCCGACTTAGCCAGTGCGCCCGTCATCACCATCAGCGGTAAAGATGTCAACACGCTGACCATCGACCCGTCGAAGATCATGGCCCTCACGCCCAAGGACAAGCTCATCTACGGCGTGGTGGTCGTAGAGCGTGAGGTGATGAAGGAGTACACGTTTGAAGAACTGCTGGCCGAGGCCCGTGAGCGCTACAGGGAATACCCGCAGCACACCGACTTTGCGTTCTACGAGGGAGCCTATACGACCTACAAGAATACCCTGGGTCACAAAGACTGTCCTGACGCCCAGCGCAGCACCATTCAGGCTGAGCTTGACTCCATCATCAGCATGCGCCGGCTGGTCAATTTCTACGAGAAGTTTCTCGCCACGGCCAACAGTGCGCCGAAGAATTCCGAGACCGAGTACAAGAACCTTGCCGCCGGCCTGCGTGCCGTCAACCGACTGCTGAAGTACCACCCCGAACTGACGCCCTTCAACGCCATCAAGTCGCAGCTGCGTGAGCGCATCCGCCAGCACCCCATGGGCCAGAAGACCATACATCGCCAGGTGGTCAGCGGTCGCGTCAGCTTTGCCGACCCCAGCATGGCCGAGCCGTTCAGCAGTCTGTCCGTCTACTCGTCGACTGCCCAGAAGGTGAAGGACGGTCGCAGTCACAAAATAGGCAGCGTTAACAGCGACGGCACCTATCGCGTAGTCATACCCGACAACGTCATCTACATCTACGTCAGCGGCGAAAAGAATGCCCACTATATCGGTAACGGTACTACGCAACTGGACATTACCATAGAGTAATGCATAATTCTTAATTCTTAATTCTTAATGCTTAATTACGTTTAAACGATTAATAATAACTAATTAACAACAAACAATTATGAAGAAATTACTATTCATGGCGCTGGCCCTGCTTGTACTGGGCAGCCAGACGCAGGCTGTCGCAGACAACAAACAGGAAAAAAAGGAGAAAAAGGGACTGAAGTGGGACTGGGACGGCAAGACCCTTTCGGGCAACACCGAGATTGACACCTACATCAAAACCATCGACACGCTGTACAACAAGGTAAACTCCTACAAGGACAGCATCGACCTCTACGAGTTCCACAGCAAGCAGTTCACCCTCGACGACGGCAAGAAGTACGAGATCTGCTACATGCTCGACGATAAAGGCCAGCTCGTCAGCCGCGGCACCGTCAACTGGCAGTGCGTACGGGCCATCATGCAGGGCACCAACATCGTGCTCGACATGACCAATGCCGGCCTCATGTCGGCCAACGCAGCCCTGACGCTGCCCAACCTCGGACTGAAGGCCCTGAAGTTTGGTAAGTACGTAAAGGGCGGCCCCGCCGTCATCTCGGCAGGTACCAAGGCCATCAAGGACGTGCGCAAGAAGTGGATACGCAACTCACAGCGATGGAAGGAAGTAAAGAGTGACGCCATACCCAATGCTAAGTCGCTGAATATTCCCGGTATGGACGATGCCTTGGCTGCCAAACTCGACAAATGCTGCTATATCAAACGCATAGTCGAGACCGACGAAACCGCACAGGTAGCCAAGAGCGAGAACGACATCACCGAGAGTACCGATGCCACGACGATTTTTTCCGACTTAGCCCAGCGTCAGGAGGCTGCCGAGAAGGAAGGCCAGGCTGCCGAGAACATGGAGGGAGCCGACGAGTTCATGAAGGGCGATCCCGACGACCTCGACTAATCTGCTGCTGTTATCAGCACCCCTCAGCAGGCCACTCCGCAGCGCGGGTGGCCTGCTTGTTTTTTAACAAACTTTAAGCGAGGGCACACGGCGATTGGCTAATTTCTTTGTAACTTTGCAGGCGTATTATGCAAACTACTAAACAAAACGAATATGACAGACCAGAAAAAGTATTACTTTGCTGTAGACCTCGGTGCAACGAGCGGACGGACCATACTGGGTACGCTCGGCGACGGACGGTTGGAGCAGGAGGAACTCACGAGGTTTCCTAACAATCTGATAGAGACGGGCGGCCACTTCTATTGGGACATCTACGCCCTGTATTTTGAAATGATACGCGGACTGAAGGAGGTGGCCCGCCGCGGCATCACGCTGACCAGCATCGGTATCGACACGTGGGGTGTCGACTTCGTCTTCGTCGGTCGCGACGGTGCGCTGCTGCGCAACCCCATGGCCTACCGCGACCCCCATACTTTCGGCCGCATGGAGGAATACCTGGACAAGGTGGTCAGCAAGAAGGAGGTTTACGACATCACTGGTATTCAGTTCATGAACTTCAACTCGCTCTTCCAGCTATATGCCATGCGGCAGGCGGGCAACGTAGCCCTGCAGCAGGCCGAGCGCGT
>CAMPCG010000375.1 GCA_946644025.1 uncultured Prevotellaceae bacterium
GCTCTCCTGACGGTAGCCGCGGCGGTGCAGGCTCTCGCCGCTGCTGTCAAGGCAGAGCGTGGCGTCGCTCTCGGCAATGTGTATGTGCAGCCGCAGGTCGGGGTTGCTCACTGAGATGTTGGGGCGCTGGCCCGTCTTCTCCTTGAACTGGTCGACGATGGCGTCCTTCACCTTGTAGCTCACGAACTTCGAGTGGCGGAACTCCTCAGAGAACACCACGGCGTCAACCGCAAACGTGCGGTTGTTGTCCAGATACTCGCTCCAGTCTATCTTCTTGATTTCGTCGTAGACGTCGTCGGCGCTCCGGGCCTTGAAGTGGTGGATGGGCTTCAGTATCTTTATCGCCGTATGCAGCTGGAAATTAGCGCGATAAAGCATCTCTTTGTTACCCGTAAACGACACCATGCGTCTACCTATTTGCACGTTGTTGGCCCCCAGCTGGGTCAACTCTTTCGCCAGCACAGGTTCCAGTCCCATGAACGTTTTGGCGATGATTTCAAACTCTTGTTCCATTGTGGTTTTGTGATTTCAGCTGCAAAGGTACAATTAAAACCGCAAATTACCAAACGATTTACAAAGAAAAAGTCTGAACAGCAGTCTTTTTTATTGCCTCAGACTGAGGGCAGCCTCGATGCGGGCGCGGTCGGCGGGGTACGTGAGCTTGTCGTAGTAAGGGACGTCGAAGTCGAGATAGACGTGCGACGTCTCGGGCAGCTGCTGCAGCGACTCGGTCAGAGGGGAGTCGGCACGGAAGTGGCGGTCGATGAGTGGGAAACGGAAGCCCTCGGGAGCCGAGAGCGTGTAGTAGTCGTCGCGGTTGACCACCCACTGGTGGCGGCAACCCAGACTGTCGGTTATCTTGTGGGCGCAGGCTACGGCGTCATAGTCGTCGAGCAGCGTGAAGAACTTGTCGAGCACGCGGCTCTCGACGGCAGGACGGACGGCATCGACGACGACGACCTTCTGGCACGACGGCGCGTGCTCGCGGATGAAGTCCAGGCCGTTGCGCTTCGTGACGTTCAGCTCGGGGCCGCTGGCCGTGACGTCCACGCCGTAGTTGGCTACAAGCTCGGCGTGGTAGTTGGGGTGGGCCACTACGAGTACGGCATCAGCCAACCGGCTCTGCTTACAGGCCTCGATGACGTAGCTGATAACCTGTCGTCCGCCAATTTCTACATATTGTTTGGGCATGCCGGCGCCAAATCGCTCGCCCACGCCTCCTGCGGTAATCATGATGATGTTGTGGTCTGTCGGTTTCATGAATAATGAGTGTTGAATATTGAGTGTTTGAGCGTGCAAAGTTACGACATTTATTTTAAATAAAGTCAAATATGCGGAAAAAAAGCCGTAGTGTCGCATAAAATGCGTAACTTTGCACCCCGAAAGTATGGACAAATCATTCAAACAACTGCTACGTGAGTCGTTCAAGTCGAACGACACCGAAGAGACGTTCGACGTCTATTTTACCCGACCTATAGGACTGGCCTTCGCGCTGATGTGGATCAAGATTGGCGTGACGCCCAACTTCGTCACCATCCTCAGCATGTTTCTCGGCGCTGCTGCCGGCTTCTGCTTCTACCACACCGAGCTGTGGTGGAACGTCGGCGGCGTGGTGCTGCTGATGCTGGCCAACTTCTGCGACAGCACCGACGGACAGATGGCCCGTCTGACCAACCACAAGACGCTCATCGGGCGCATGCTCGACGGCTTTGCCAGCGACGTGTGGTTCTTCTTCTGCTATCTGGCCATCGCCCTGCGCCTGTGGAACCAGAACATCCCCGGCACCGAGGTGCACTGGGGCATCTGGGGCTTCCTGCTCTGCGCCTTTGCCGGGTTCTACTGGCACGCCCATCAGTGCCAGCTGGCCGACTACTACCGCCAGATACACCTCTATTTTATAAAGGGCGAGGCGGGCAGCGAGCTGAACAGCACGGCGCAAGAACAGCGCATCATCGACTCTATCCCCAAGCGCAAGCTGGGACCCTTCACCATCGGCGACAGCGGCCACTTCTGGGAGTACGTGTTCCACGCCTCCTACATCGGCTGGTGCCGCAAGCAGGAACAGGCCACGCCCGAGTTCCAGCGCTTCTTCCGTCAGGTGAAGGCCAAGTACCCCAGCGCTGCCGACATGCCCCAGGACTTCCGCGAGGCCTTCCGCCAGAAGAGCCTGCCCCTGATGTGGATGACCAACACGCTGACCCACAACACGCGGGCCACGGTGATGAACATTGCCTGTCTCATCAACCTGCCGTGGATCTACCCGCTGTTCGAGATCACAGTGCTGGCCGCACTCTACTACTACATGAAGTATCGTCACGAGTCGATGTGCAAAGAGATGACCGTATGAACCGAATAGCTCTCATCATCGTCACGCTGTTGATGCTTGCCGTGCAGAACGTCAGCGCGCAGACCCTGACGGGCCACATCATCGACGCACAGACGGGCGACACCATCCCCTTCGCCTCGTGCATCTACCGCGGCCATGGCGTGGCTGTGGCCAGCGACATCAACGGCCACTTCAGCATTGCCCGACACCAAAGCTGGCCACTGACGTTCAGCGCCGTGGGCTACCAGCAGCAGACCATCGTTGTCGACAGTAAGACGCCGGCATACCTGCGCGTAAAACTGCGCCCCGACACCAAGGTGCTGAAGGAGGTCACCGTCAAGTCGAAGCGCCAGCGCTACAGCCGCAAGAACAACCCCGCCGTGGAACTCATGCGCAAGGTGGTGGCGGCGAAGAAGCGCACCGACCTGAGCAACCACGACTACTACCAGTACAACAAGTACCAGAAGCTGACGCTGGCCCTCAGCGACATCACGCCGGCAGCCATCGACTCGGCCGGCAAGCTGGCCAAGAAGCAATGGCTGCTGAACCAGATCGAGGTGTGCCCCTACAATAACAAGCTCATCCTGCCCGTCTCGGTGGACGAGACGGTGTCGCAGAAAATCTACCGCAAGTCGCCGCACGACGAGAAGACCATCATCAAGGGCATGAATAACACGGGCATCAACGAGCTCATCCACACGGGCGCCATCCTCACAA
>CAMPCG010000376.1 GCA_946644025.1 uncultured Prevotellaceae bacterium
AAGGGGAGGCAAGCCCCCACCAACCTCCCCCCGAAGGGGAGGCAAGCCCCCACCAGCCTCTCCCCGAAGGGGAGGCTTTTAAGGGTAAGCGGCCCGATGAGATAAAGATTGTGTTCGATGAGCATTGCGACCCTGAGAAGCTGTTACAAGGCCTGTGCCTGGAAGGGCAGCCGCTGCTCTACCTCCAGCCCTGCGACACCGGTGACACAGAGCGCAACCGCCTCATCACCGACCGCTGTGTGGAGTATATCAAGAGGCATCCCAAGTGGCGCCTGTCGCTGCAGACCCATAAACTGATAGGAATAGAATGAGCATTCGCGGCATCATATTCCTGCTTTACCAGTTGGTGGTCATCGCCACCATCGTCCATGTGCTTATGGACAACCGTCAGCAGGCGAAGACGGTGGCGTGGGCACTGGTCATCTGGTTCGTGCCCGTGGTGGGCATCCTGGCCTACATCTTCTTCGGCGTGAACACGCGGCGCGAACGCATGGTGAGCCGCCGCTCTATGGACCAGCTGACGAAGCGCTCCATGCTGCAGTTTGTGGAGCAGCGCGACCTGCAGCTGCCCGAGGCGCACAAGCCCGTCATCGACCTCTTCGTGAACGAGAGCTTCTCCCTGCCCTTCGGCGGCAACAGGGTGGACATCCTGACCAGCGGCTACGAGTTCTTCCCCTCGCTGCTGCGCGACATTGCGCGGGCCACGAACCACATACACATCGACATCTACATCTTTGAGGACGACGCCCTGGGCCGCCTCATTGCCGACGCCCTTGTGGACAAGGCGCGGCGGGGTGTCGAGGTGCGGGTCATCTTCGACGATGTGGGCTGCTGGCGCGTGTCTAACCGGTTCTTCGAGACGATGCGGCGCAAGGGCATCGAGGCCGAGCCGTTCATGCCCGTGCGCTTCCCGTCGTTCGCCCGTCGGGCCAACTACCGCAACCACCGCAAGGTCATCGTCATTGACGGGCGCGTGGGCTACATCGGGGGCATGAACATTGCGCGGCGCTACGTGGGATGGCGCGACACGATGCTGCGCGTGGAGGGCCGTGGCGTGTACTCGCTGCAGCGCACCTTCCTCATCGACTGGTACTTCGTAGACCGCACGCTGCTCAGCGATCGAAGGTTCTACCCGGCTGTCAGCGCCGATGGCGACCATAGCGCCGCCACCTCCATCGTGCAGACCGTCACCAGCGGTCCGTCGTCGGCGTTCCCCGAGATTATGCATGGCTTCGTGCGTATCATCATGGCCGCCCGCCGCTACGTCTACCTGGAGACCCCCTATTTCCTGCCCACGCAGGCCGTGCTCTACGCGATGAAGACCGCCGCCCAGTCGGGTGTCGACGTGCGGCTGCTGGTGCCCCTGCGTGCCGATGCCCGCTTCATCGACTGGGCCAGTCGCAGCTATCTGCGTGAGGCCGTCGAGGCCGGCGTGAAGGTGGGGCTGTACGGCGCCTGCTTCATCCACTCGAAGGTCATGGTGTGCGACGACACGATAGCCACCTGCGGCTCGACGAACATCGACTTCCGCTCGTTTGAGAATAACTTCGAGGCCAACATGTTCGTCTACGACGAGGCGTTTGCCGTCAGCATGAGGCAGATGTTCCTGGCCGATGAGCGCTGCTCGCAGCCCCTTGCCGCCATGGACGAGCGTATGCGCCCCCGCTTTGCGGCCCGTCTGTGCGAGTCGTTGGCCCGCCTTTTCTCGCCTTTGCTCTGACGCTTTTTCGGAAATTTGTTTGGCGGTTAGATTGAAATTATGTACTTTTGCAGCGCCCAAGTAGGAGGCGTAATATATAGTAGATATGTTCTATAAATTTCGGCAACAACGCGCAGCCGCTCCCCTCCCCTCCAAGGGGAGGGGTAGGGGTGGGGTCTCTAACTTTCTGGCGGTTAAATATATACAGACCCCACCCCCGCCCCTCCCCTTGAGGGGAGGGGAGCGGCTGCGCACTATTTCCCGAATTAATAGAAGACAGTCTGTAAAGAAAGCATATTGTAATGGCTGAACTCCCCCATCTGGTAGAAGACCTGGCGTTGATACTTGTCGTTGCGGGCATCGTCACGCTTATTTTCAAGCGTCTGCGTCAGCCGCTGGTGCTGGGCTATATCGTGGCCGGCTTCCTCGTCTCGCCCCACATGCCCTACACGGCCAGCGTGGCCGACATGTCGAGCATCCATCTCTGGGCCGACATCGGCGTGATGTTCCTGCTCTTCTCGCTGGGTCTCGACTTCTCATTCAAGAAGATTGTGAAGATGGGCGCCTCGCCCATCATCTCCGTGGTGAGCATCGTCTTCTTCATGTCGGTGCTGGGCATGGGCGTGGGCCATCTGTTCGGGTGGGGGCGCATGGACTGCATCTTCCTGGGCGGTATGCTGGCCATGAGTTCCACCACAATTATTTATAAGGCGTTCGACGACCTTGGCCTGCGCCAGCAGCAGTTCACCGGGCTGGTCATGTCGGTGCTCATCCTGGAGGACATCCTTGCCATTGTGATGATGGTGATGCTCTCGGCCATCGCCGGCGGCTCGGGTGCCAGCGGCGGCGAGATGCTGGCGTCGGTGCTGAAGATTGTGTTCTTCCTCGTGCTGTGGCTGGTGGTGGGCATCTTCGCCGTGCCGCTGTTCCTTCGCTCGGTGCGTCGGCTCATCAACGACGAGGTGCTGCTCGTCGTGGCCCTCGGCCTTTGCTGCGCCATGGCGGTGTTCTCTACGAAGGTAGGTTTCTCGTCGGCTTTCGGCGCCTTCATCATGGGCAGCATCTTGGCCGAGACCGTCGAGGCTGAGCGCATAGAGCACCTGGTGGAGCCGGTGAAGAATCTCTTCGGTGCCATCTTCTTCGTCTCCGTGGGTATGCTCGTCGACCCTCAGATACTGGTGGACTACGCCCTGCCCATCGCCCTGCTTGTGCTCACCATCATCGTGGGCCAGGCCGTGTTTGGCACACTGTCGTTCGTGCTGGGCGGCGAGAGCCTGAAGAGCGCCATGCGCTGCGGCTTCTCGATGGCCCAGATTGGTGAGTTCTCGTTTATCATTG
>CAMPCG010000377.1 GCA_946644025.1 uncultured Prevotellaceae bacterium
GGATGAAGTTGAAGGCCGACTTCAGGTTGACGGCGATGACGGCGTCCCACTGCTGCTCAGTCATGCGCAGCATCAGGCCGTCCTTCGTGATGCCAGCGTTGTTCACCAGAATGTCGATAGCGCCGAAGTCCTCCTTCACCTGCTGCACCACCGCTTCCGTCTGCTGGAAGTCGGCAGCGTTAGAGGCGTAGCTCTTGGCCTTCACCCCCTTGGCGGCTATTTCCTGTTCAGTCTCCAGGTTCACCTCCAGGTCGGTGAACGCGATGTTTGCTCCCTGCTCGGCAAAGCGCAGTGCGATGGCCTTGCCGATGCCACGTGCCGCACCAGTGATGAGTGCGGTCTTTCCTTCCAGTAGTTTCATTTTTTTTGCTTTATGCGTTTCTTTTAAGGTGCAAAGTTACGGCAGATTTTTTGTTTTCCCAAAATATACAATTATAAAAAAGGTATTTTAATAAACATTAGTAGTACACACAAGAATCCCGGCCCCCCTCCTTTATAAACCACGTCGTTTTTTTTTACAAACCATGACAGTGTTTGTATAAACACTGCCTGTGTTTGTACAAACACTGTCGGTGTTTATACAAACACTGACGTGGTTTGAAGATTGCAACTACCCATCCCCCGTTAAATATCCGTTCAAAGACAACCTTTCAACGGCAGCCCCCCCCTCTGCCTTCCTACCCTTTATACATATCTTGGTAACGGCTGCAAGATGTGTATAAAGGGCAGTTCTGCCTTCGAGAGGGCTACGATAGTTTTGCGGGCAGTAAGATGGCAATGGTCTATAGTAGCCCTTTCTCCGGGGGCAGAGAGGGTCGCTGGGTGCTCCTTTTCCCTTACGGAAACGGCTGGCTTTTCAGTGAAAATGAGTCAGGTGGTGGCTGGGTGTCAGAAAAAGAAGTCGTCGTCGAAGTCCGCTGCGCCGCCTTGCTTGGGCGCGGGCGCGGCTCCTTCGGCTTCTGTGGCGGGGCCTTCGGCGTTGGCGTCGGGGTCGAAGTCCTCGGGGTCTGTCTGCTCTATGCCTTCGGGAATCTGCAGCAGCTCCTCGTCGCTGATTTGCAGGGGCAGGAAGGTTTTCTCGTAGAAGGCCTCGTAGTCCTGGAAGCTGTAGCGGGTGCCCATGAGGGCGAGGTTGGTCTCGCTGATGACGAGGGTGCGGCAGCGGCGCAGCAGTGCTGCGAGCTCCTTCGACTCGCGCAGCTGGCGGGCATACTGCAGGGCCTCGTCGTAGTTGAGGAATCCGCTGATGACCATCTGGCTGACGCTGGCGCTCATGGGCTCGATGCCGAGGTCGAAGTTTCGGACGAGGAAGTTGGAGAAGTTGAAGCGCGCCATCTCGTAGAGCATCTGGTTCTGGTCGACGGAGTCGGGCTGGAAGAGGAGCAGGAAGACGAAGGGCGTGTTGCGCTCGGCCGAGAGTGTGTCGGTGTTGGTGGTGTCGGCGGCAAGGGTGATGTCGCGGCGCGACCAGATGTCGTCGAGGCCGAACGTGCCGCCGAAGAGCTGGCGGCCCTCCTGCACGCCCTTCACGATCATGCCGGCAAGCTCGGTGACCTCGCTCTGGGGGTATTTCTCGACCACGGTCTTGAGGTCGTCGACGCAGCCGAGGGCATCGCCCTGGTTGAGCTTGCTCAGGCCGTTGATGAAGATGAACTTGGGACGGTTGGCACCCAGGGGGAAGCGCTCCTCGGAGAGCTTGGCGTTGGCGGCTATAAGGTCGAAGTTGCTTTGCTTGAAGGCGTCGTAGGTGGCGCCGTAGAGCGAGTCTTCTATGTGCTCGCCGAAACGGGCGTTCTCCTCGAAATAGGGGTCGTTGAGCAGGATGGTCCACTCGCTCTCGGGATAGTCGGCCACCATGCGGGCTAGGCAGGTGTCGGCAGCCGCTTTGTCGCCCTGGCGGGAGTAGAGCAGGAAGAGGTGGTACCAGGCGAGGTCCATCTGCTCGTAGTCGGGATATTGGCTGGTGACGCGGGTGAGCTGCTTCTTGGCCAGGCCCAGGTTTTCGAGCTTGTCCTTGAAGATGACGCCCGAGTTGTAGAGTCCGTCCATGATGATGAGGTTGCTCTCCTGCACCTGTTCCTCGGTGAAGGGTATCTGTGCGAGGTAGTATTCGCGGTTGTGGGGGTCGCTGGCCAGCGAGTCTTGCTCTGCCTGTGCCATGTCGAGGCTGTCGGTGGAGAGGTCGGTGGCGTCGCCGCCGGGCAGGCCGTCTATGGCGAGGCTGTCTGTGGCGAGGCTGTCGGCGGTGAGGGCGTCGTCGGTGTTGAGGGCCACGACGGTGCGGTTGACGCGCTGCCAGTCGTCGACGTTCTCGCGCTTTCCCCATTGCTTCTGGAAGGTCTGCTTACCCTGGTTGACGGCCATCTGGTTGTAGAAGTACCACGAGCCGTCGTTGGTCTGCGGGTTCTGCTGCTGTGGCTGCCGCTGGTTGCGGTTGCCCTGTGCGCTCTGCTTGGACAGTGCCTGCTCAACGGCGGCCTCGCGGGCCTTGTCGGCCTCTTCCTTCTCCTTCTTTTTCAGTTCCTCGATGACGCGGTCGATGGCCTTGAGCCGCTCTTCCTCGGGCATCTTGGCCAACTCCTGCAGCGAGTCCTGCAGGTGGACGGCGTCGGTGAAGGGCACCAGCTCGTCGAGTACCTTCGAGCGGTGTGACAGCTCTTCGTAGTCGGGGCGGTCCTTGTCGAGCAGACCGATGGCCTCGCCGTAGCAGCGCTGGGCGTCGTTGTACTTCTCGAGCTGCCAGTAGAGGTCGCCCAGGCGCAGCAGCAGCACGCCTTTCTCTATGCCTGAGCGGGTGGCCTTCTCGTTGCCCTTCTCGTAGGCGGCGATGGCCTGGGTGGTGTCTTTCTGCATGAGGTAGATGTTTCCCATGGCATAGTACACCTGGTCGAGGTAGTCCTTGTTCTTGTCTGAGCGGGCCATGCGCTTGAGGCGGCTGATCATCTTCTTGAAGCCGGAGGCCGAGGCCAGCACCTCGGTCTGGGCGATGCGGGCGTTGAATTCCAGCTCGTAGGGCGGGTTCTGGCG
>CAMPCG010000378.1 GCA_946644025.1 uncultured Prevotellaceae bacterium
CAAGGTGACGCGCTACTGGGAGACCTACTACACCTTCGGCTCGGAGAGCGAGCGCAACGGCAAGCACCTCTCGCCCTTCTCGCTCAACCTGCTCATGATAAACACCGCCATACCCATGCTCTTCGCCCTGGGGCGCCACCGACAGAAAGAGGCGCTCTGCGACCGCGCCTTCGACCTGCTCGA
This sequence comes from uncultured Prevotellaceae bacterium, assembly GCA_946644025.1. Next base: position 184 of record CAMPCG010000378.1, read on the forward strand.
GCAGCTCAAGGCCGAGCAAAACCACATCATCCGCATGTGGCGCGAGTGCGGACTGGAGGTGAAGAGTGCCGGCGACTCGCAGGCGCTCATACAGCTGAAGAAAGCATACTGCGACCGGCGCGACTGTCTGCGCTGCCGCTTTGGTTACGAATATCTCAAACATCCCCTATGAACTATATTTTCGAAACGCGCATGGAAGTGCGCGACTACGAATGTGACATCGAAGGCATCGTCAACAATGCCCAGTACGTACACTATTGCGAGCACACCCGCCACCTGTTCTTGCAGCAGTGCGGCCTCTCGTTTGCCGAGATGCACAGCCGGGGCGTCGACGCCGTGGTGGCCCGCATGCAACTGCAATACAAGGTGCCCCTGCGCCCCGACGACGTCTTCATCTCGCGTCTGGCCCTGACGAAAGAGGGTATCAAGTACGTGTTCCACCAAGACATTTTCCGCGAAGCCGACGAGAAACTCTGCTTCCGCGGAAAGATAGAACTGGTGTGCCTGGTCAACGGCCGCCTCAGCGCCAGCGACGACTACGACCGCGCCTTTCAGAAGTATATACAGTGATGGACGACACGCTCTACACCATAGCCCTGACCCGACTGACGGGCTTCAACTTCCAGACCGCCCTCGAGCTCTACCGCCAGCTGGGCGGCGGACGCGGCGTCTATGAGCACCGCAACGACATACGCGACGTGCTGCCCCACTGCACGCCCCGCATGGCCGACGCCCTGAAAGACTGGAGCCTGCCGCTGGTGCAGGCCGAGGCCGAAATGGCCTACATGCAGAAGCACCACATCAAGCCCCTCTGCATGGGCAGCGACGACTATCCGCAGCGCCTCTGCGAGTGCGCCGACGCGCCCATCGTGCTCTACTACCTCGGGCGTGCCGACCTCAACCGGCAGCGCATTGTCAGCATCGTGGGCACCCGTCACTGCACCGCCTACGGCCAGGACCTCGTGCGCCGCTTCATAGGCGAACTGCACGAGCTGTGTCCGCACGTGCTCATCGTCAGCGGACTGGCCTACGGCGTCGACATCTGTGCCCACCGCAACGCCCTGCAGGCTGGCTACGACACCGTTGGCGTGCTGGCCCACGGACTCGACGAAATCTATCCGCCCCGCCATCGCGACACCGCCAAGGAGATGGTGGCCCAAGGCGGACTGCTCACCGAATACATGACCCACACGCGGGCCGACAAGCTGAACTTCGTGAAGCGCAACCGCATCGTGGCAGGCATGGCCGACGCCACCATCGTCATTGAGAGTGCTGCACACGGCGGCAGTCTGATAACCGCCCGCATAGCCCAGGACTACAACCGCGGCGTCTTCGCCTTCCCCGGCAACGTGGGCGCCCCCTACAGCGAAGGGTGCAACAATCTGATACGCGACAACGGCGCCGCCCTCATCACCTCGGCCGCCGACTTCGTGGCCGCCATGGGTTGGCAGGCCGACGCCCAGTTGCAGCAGGCCAAGGCCGACGGCATCGAGCGCCAGCTCTTCCCCGACCTCACGCCCGAGGAGCAGCAGGTGGTCGACTTGCTCAGCACGACCAACGACCTGCAGCTGAACATCATCTCCGTGAAGACCAACATTCCCATCGGCCAGCTCACCGCCCTCCTCTTCCAGCTCGAGATGAAGGGCGTGCTGAAACCCTACGCCGGCGGCACCTACCACCTGCTGATGTAATGTTGCCGGAAATAAAAAAGGTAGTGGCTCACACGTCTAAGGTGTGAGCCACATTGCCGCTGATTACCAGTCTTCTTCTTCGTCTTCGAATTCCGGGTCATACGAACTATCCCGACGCCGTCTGCGAGAAAAGCGGCTGCCAGAATCTCTGCGCGACAGCACATCTCCAGGATTATCGATGTTAGGATCACTAACGATACCTATGGTCGTTGTTGATGCTGTTGTCAATAATTGCTCGCTTTCTGTTCTGAAAATCTCCATGGTGGGAGCTATATATGTCTTTCTCATATTGCTGTACTCTTTTTTGCTTTGTTTCTGAAATTAGCTGATGATCACTTCACGACAACCTTACGTCCGCCGATGATATACATACCCTTAGTGGGCAGGCTGACACGCTGTCCGGCGAGGTTGAAAATTTCCTTGTCCGACTTTTCAGGATTTTTCGGCGTAGCGCTGATGCCAGTGGTCTGGTCATCGAATGACAGGAGTATGCGAGCATCCTCGCCGGAGCCAATGTGCAGGTAAGCCTTGCCGGCAGGAATTTCCAGGTCTGGTTCTGCGGGGAAGAAAGCGCGTACATCACTTTTGTAGGCCAGCACGTAGTCGCCTTCCACGGCGTTGTAGCCCATCGGGGAAGTAACAGCAACGAGCAGATTGCCCTCAATGGCAGGGGCAGAAGCAATCACGGGAACATCGTAGGACTTGGGGTAGGTTGCCTCTTCATCGCCCATCACTACCAAGCCCGTGCCGGCAGGCACCTTTGTCACTCTTTTGAGGTTGGCGACGCCTTCAATAGAAGTCACGATATAGGCAGTCAGACCATCGACGGCACTGAAGTCGAGGGCCTTGTCACTGCAGAAGGTGGCTAAGCAACAATCAGAGCTAATGGTGACTTTTACGGGTTCAGTTTGAGCCCATAATTTGCCCCCCCCAACTACAAGGAGTAGCATCATTAAAGATAGAATTTTTTTCATACGCATTGTTTTGCAGTTAATAAAATGTGTTATTTTTTCGTGCAAAGATACAACTATTTTGCTAAATATCCAAGGACATCCAAGAAATTTTTGTAGCGTAGTTTGAAATTTGCGGACAAAAGCCTTCGCGAGAAGGCCCGCGTTCTGAAAAAATTGTTCCTCGCCGCCA
>CAMPCG010000379.1 GCA_946644025.1 uncultured Prevotellaceae bacterium
TGAAAGAAGAAAAAAGCATCAATTCTCTTTGCCTAATGGCGACGATTGTTTATCTTTGCTTGATAAAGGAGCCGACCCGAGGTTAAAAGGCTCCGCACACAAGCCAACCAACCTGTCAAAATGAAACGAATCCGACTGATACTGACCATTCTACTGCTGGCTGTCACCTGCAGTTTTGCCCAAAAGACCAACCCCCTCAAGGAGAGCTACAACTACAAGCGTGCCCTTGAGGCCATGCAGAACGAAGAAGACAACAGCACCATCATGCAATACCTGCAGAAGGAACTGGAAGAGCATCCCAAGAACGGCTATGCCTATATGCTGCAGGGCGTGGTATATTTCGACGAGCAGCAAGTAGGTCAGAGTCTTGAGGCGCTGAACAAAAGTGTGCAGCTGCTCAAGAAAGACAAGGAGAGTCTGAAAGACGCCTATCGTTTGCGCTCCAAGATACAGGACGAACTGGAGAATGACACCGAGGCGCTGGCCGACCTGGACAGGGCGCTGAAACTGGACCCCAAGGACATGGACGTGCTCTGTGACCGTGCCGAGTTCTTCTACCAGCGCGACCGCTATGAAGAGGCCGACCGCGACTACGACGCCATGATACGCATAGAGCCCGGCAACACCCTCGGCTATATGGGTAAAGGACGCAACGCCTTGGAGCAGGAGCGCTACGATGAAGCCCTCAAGATGTTCGACTACTGTGTGAAACTGTCGCCCGACTTCGCCCGGGCCTATGCCTTCCGCGGAGAGACCTACATGGGCATGAAAAAATACGACGAGGCCGGCAACGACCTCATCAGCGCCATCGACAAGGGGCAGGACTCACGGGCCTTCATCCTGATGCAGGACTTCAAGCAGCCTGCGCTCAACACCCTGATAGCCAAGGTGAAAGTGCAGATGGCCAAGAACCGGAACGACGACTACTGGCCCTACTATCTGGGCGTGCTCTATGAGGGCGACAAACAATACCGCAAGGCCATCGACGCCTACAAGACATCGTTCAAGATAGAGCCCGACCCCTCGGTAGCCATACGCATAGGCAACTGCTACGCAGAGCTGGGCGACTACGACCACGCCATAGAATATACCGACAAAGCCATTGAGCTCGACTCTACCGAGACATCGTTCGCCGCGCAGCGGGGACAGTATTACTACGACAAAGGCGACAACAAAACCGCCCTGCAGATATACGACAAGCTGGTGGAAGCCGACCCTGAGAACGCCACGCTCTACTATATGCGCGGCTTTATCCGCGACAACAGCGGCGACATCGACGGCGCCATCGACGACTACACGTTGTGCATCGTGCTGCAGCCCGACTGGGAGACCCCCTACCGCGAGCGGGCCGACCTCTACGCCCAGCAAGGCAAGCAGGCGGAGGCCGAGGCCGACTACCGCAAGGCCATCGCCCTGGACAGCACCGGTGTGGACATCGGTACTGCCTTCTGCTACCTGGGAGTGGGCGAGACGGAGAAGATACGGCCGTGCATAGACACCCTGCTGGCCGACCCCGACCACAGCGGCGGCGACCTGTACAACATAGCCTGTATATACAGTCTGATGAACCGGCCCGACTCCGCCCTCCACTATCTGCGTCTCGCGCTCGAGAACGGCTACACCGAGCTGGCCCACATACGGCTCGACAGCGACATGCGCAACATACGCGACACCGAAGCCTTCCGCCAGTTGCTCAGTGAGTATGAGGAGCAGATACGGCTCCGCAACGAAGACGCCGACGAGGAAGGACGCGGCAGCGGCGAAGAAGCCGTGAGCGAGGTGCCCTTCACCAAGGAGAACGGTGTGTACAAAGTGAAATGCGAGGTCAACTCGCTGCCCCTGCACTTCATCTTCGACACCGGCGCCAGCAGTGTGTCGATATCGATGGTAGAAGCCACCTTCATGATGAAGAACGGCTACCTGACGAAAGACGACGTGGTGGGCAGCCAATACTTCCAGGACGCCAACGGCAATGTGAGCGAGGGCACGGTGATAAACCTGCGCCGCGTGCACCTGGGCGACTGCGACCTGGAGAATGTGAAAGCCAGTGTGGTGCGCAACCAGAGAGCCCCCATCCTGCTGGGCCAGAGCGTGCTGTCGCGTCTCGGCAAGATAGAGATAGACAACGAGGCCCGCGTGCTGCGCATACGCTACCGCAAGTAAACCGCCCCACCCCATCATCCTTCAAAAAGCCAGATGCTCATCGTACGCAACTCCTTCCTGCCCGGCAAGCGCTACGCCGCCATCAACCTGTGCGGTGTGCTCTTCTGCCGCCGTGACACCCTGGTGACGCCTGTGATGATCAACCACGAGCGCATCCACACGGCCCAGATGCTGGAGATGGGCATCCTGCCCTTCTACATCTGGTACCTGGTGGAGTGGCTTATCAAGGTGCCCACCCCTGGCAGGGCCTACATGCGCATCTCGTTTGAGCGCGAGGCCTACCGCCATGAGCATGACCTCGACTATCTGAGCCACCGCCGCCTCTACGCCTGGTGGCCGCTGCAGTGGATGCGCAAGGGTAAGAAGAAAAGAAAGAAGAACAAGAAATCATAAACGACAAAGAATTATGGACGACAAAGAAAAAGACATGCTGCAGTTGCCCGAGAACGCATTTCGGGAGCTGAAAGAAGGCGAGGAGTACAAACCCATCCTTTCGCCCGACAAGGTCTATCCCGAAGTGAACGGCTGGTCGGTCACCTGGGGCATCATCATGGCCATGGTCTTCTCGGCCGCCGCTGCCTACCTGGGGCTGAAAGTGGGCCAGGTGTTCGAGGCTGCCATCCCCATCGCCATCATCGCCGTGGGTGTGAGCACCGCCACCAAGCGCAAGAACGCGCTGGGCGAGAACGTCATCATCCAGTCGATAGGCGCCTGTTCGGGCGTCATCGTGGCCGGTGCCATCTTTACGTTGCCCGCCATCTACATCCTGCAGGCCAAATATCCCGACATGGCCGTCTCGTTCACCAAAGTGTTCATCAGTTCGCTGCTGGGCGGCATACTGGGCATTCTTT
>CAMPCG010000380.1 GCA_946644025.1 uncultured Prevotellaceae bacterium
TGAACTGAGCCTTGCCGGGGAACTTGGTGGCCATGTCCTCAACCTTGTTGCGGTTGGAGGCACGCATAACGAGCATGTAGTCGATCATCTCCTTCGTGATGCCGTCGGGGATGTAGCACACACCGTCGGGACCAGAGATAGCGATGACCTTGGCGCCGAGCTCGGTAGCCTTCGTAGCAGCACCCCAAGCCACGTTGCCGAAGCCAGAGATAGCAACCTTCAGACCCTTGATGTCCTTGCCAGCCTTGTGGAGCAGGTGCTGGGTGAAGTAGAGAGCACCGAAACCAGTAGCCTCGGGACGGAGGATAGAGCCGCCCCAGGTCTCACCCTTACCGGTGAGCACGCCCGTGTGATACTGACGAGAGAGCTTCTGATACATACCGTTGAGGAAGCCGATTTCGCGGCCGCCAACGCCTACGTCGCCTGCGGGAATGTCCTGATCGGGACCGATGCAGTGGCGCAGCTCCAGCATGAAGGCCTGGCAGAAACGCATGATCTCAGCGTCGCTCTTGCCGACGGGGTCGAAGTCAGAACCACCCTTGCCGCCGCCCATGGGGAGCGTGGTCAGAGCGTTCTTGAAGGTCTGCTCGAAGCCGAGGAACTTCAGCATCGAAGGAGTGACAGCCTTGTGGAAGCGGAGACCGCCTTTGTACGGGCCAATGGCGCTGTTGAACTGTACACGGTAGCCGAGGTTGGTCTGCACCTCGCCCTTATCGTCAACCCATGTCACGCGGAAGGTGAAGATGCGCTCGGGCTCAACAATGCGCTCGATAATCTTAGCCTTCTCGAACTCAGGATGCTGATTGTACACTTCCTCTACCGACTCGAGCACTTCGCGCACGGCCTGCAGATACTCCGACTCACCAGGATGCTTAGCCTCCAGGTGCTGCATGATTGTTTCTACTTTCATAGAATTATTGTTTTAAAGTTATCAAAAAGTTAATTACTTATTGCGCCGCAAAAGTAGGCATAATTTCTTGAACGGCCAAATAAAAACGGGAAAATCTTTCGCCCAATCTCACTTTTTGACTTTTATTAGCACCTCCGCGCGCCACTATTGACCGCCCAGCCGCTCGAAGTAAGCTATCAGGTCGTCCCACGTCTTGAAGGTGTCGCCGCCCAGCTGCAGGCGCGTGGCCATGGTGTCGCCGCTGTCGATGCACTCGATGAGGTAGTCGCCATAGAGCAGGTGGCGCTGGTTGGTGTAGACGGTGTGCCCCCATGCCGGCACGTTGATGTGGGTGTAGAGAAAGGCGCTCACAAGCCCACCCCCTACCCCTCCCCAAGGGAGGGGGGATTGGTTAGAGTTGGAGGCGGGGACGTAGTTGGGCGACGGACAGACGAAGTAGACCTGGTAGTGCTCGATGAGCATGCGCACGGCCTTCTGGAAAGAGCTCGCGGGTTCAGGTAACTTCACTTCCCCTCCCTTGGGGAGGGGGCGGGGATGGACAGCCGCCTCTATACCTATATATATTATAGGACGTTCGCGCTGCTCCTGACGGTCGTCGATCCAGCGGATGACGGGCACCACGGAGTGCATGAACGAGTGGTCGTCCATGCGGTGGCCGCCATGGAACTTCAGGGCGTTGGGGTAATGCTCGCTGAAGAGGCCGAAGGTGTCGACAAGGTCGTCGTTATCGCCAAAGAGACCGTAGACGCGCTGCTGCTCGCTGGCTGCCGACGCTGATGGCTGGCCGTCGGCATCGGTCAGGGCAGAGAAGCGGCGCTCTGACACCGTGCGATACTCCTTTACCAGCGCTTTGTCGACATAGAACGTCTGCACACCGTCCTGCCGCGGGTTCTGAAAGGTCTGCGTGCCCGTCATGCCGTGGGCACTCATCGTGTCGGCAATGCAGAGGGCGGGATTGACGCAGATGCGGTCGTAGCCATACAGTTGTTCGGTGTACATGCCGCCCATCGACGTGCCTATAATCAGGTCGGGCTGCTCCTCCTGGCAGAGCCGTTGCAGCAGGGCCATGGCTTCCTCGGGATGTATGGGCAGGTCGGGGGCGATGACTCGGGCGTTGGGGAACACGGTGCGCAGACGACTCACCGTACCCGACTGTCCGCTGGATGCGAAGCCGTGGACATAGAGCAGGGTTTTACCGTTGAGCAGGTCGGGGAACTGTTTTACTTCCATTTTAGTTCAATATTAAAAACAACGAATTAAACGAATTGCACGAATTACACAGATTAAACACGAATTATCATGAATTAAACACGAATTATTCATTAATCAAACAACGAATTAAACGAATTGCACGAATTACACGTTTTTTATTATTTTATTTTTTTATTCTTTTATTTTTATTCTTACCCCGAGGACGAGCTGGTCGCTGTCGGCCTTGGAGAAGCGGTGGGCCTTGACGTTGTAGCCGATGAAGAGGCGGTCGTGGGTGAAGGGGAAGGAATAGCGCAAGCCGATGTTCTGGAAGAAGCGCCCATCCTGCGTCCGCCCCAGGAAGCCCACCTGCTTGTGCAGGTAGATGCCGGCACCGACGGCCAGCGAGAAGTGGTGGTAGAACACCTCGTGGCGCAGACTGACGCCAAGGATGTGGGGCGAATAGCTTTCGTCGGTATTGTACAGTTGGCGGTCCAGTCGGCGATGGCTGTAGACGTAGTCGGCATAGGTATAGTCGATGGCCAGGCCGGTGGCATGCATGCGGTGGTAACGATACATGGGAGCCACCATCGCCATGAGGAAGCCGTAGACAGCACCGTCGCTGGTATGGTGGACATTGAAATGGTCGAGCAGCGACTTCATGCCGAAGTGGGCCGTAGTCTCCACATAGAGGCCCTTGCCGGGAAAGCTATGCGAGGGAGTGCGGTGGGTTGACTCTGAGGCAGACCGAGAGGATGCAAAGGCTGCATCAGCGGCACCGTCAGGGTGATACTGCAACGTCAGCGACGGGCCGATGGTGTTCACGCCCAGGTTCGGACGGCGGATAGAGCCGTTGCTGAAGTGCTTGAAGTCTACACCCAGCATGGCCGTCCACGACGGCGACGGG
>CAMPCG010000381.1 GCA_946644025.1 uncultured Prevotellaceae bacterium
CTGAGCGTGTCGGGCTTGGCATAGCCCCTCCACACCTTCGGGTGGAGCTCTGTCAGCGCGTCCTCCAGCAGCTGGGCTGAAAACTCGTCGTAAAGTGATTCCTGGGAGTCCTGCGGGGCAATCATCTCCTCAACTCCTCAATACCGAACTCCCGCCGTATGTCGTCCACGCGGTCGAGCTTCTCCCAGGTGAAGAGCTCCACGTCGATGACCTTCGTCTCGTGGTAATGGCTGGTGAACGTCTTCTTCACCACCTGCGGCTGGCGCCCCATGTGTCCGTAGGCTGCCGTCTCGAGGTACATGGGCTGTCTGAGCTTCAGCGCGCGCTCGATAGCCTTTGGCCTGAGGTCGAAGAGTTTCTCGATACGCTGGGCAATCTCGCCGTCGCTCATGTTGACGTGTTTCCGTCCGTAGGTGTTCACGTAGATGTTCATGGGGCGTGCCACTCCGATGGCATAGCTCACCTGCACCAGCATCTCGTCGGCCACGCCGGCGGCCACCATGTTCTTGGCGATGTGGCGTGCGGCGTAAGCTGCCGAGCGGTCCACCTTCGACGAGTCTTTTCCCGAGAAGGCCCCTCCGCCGTGAGCGCCCTTTCCGCCGTAGGTGTCGACGATGATCTTGCGCCCGGTAAGCCCGGTGTCGCCGTGAGGGCCACCGATGACGAACTTGCCGGTGGGGTTGACGTAGTACTTCACGTCGTCGCCGAAGAGTGCGAGCACCTTCTCCGAGTGTATGTTCTGCTTCACACGGGGGATGAGTATGTTCACCACGTCGTCCTTGATGCGGGCCAGCATCCGCTCGTCGGTGTCAAACTCGTCGTGCTGTGTCGACACGACGATGGTGTCGATGCGCTCGGGCACCCCCTCCTCGCTGTACTGCACGGTGACCTGGCTCTTGGCGTCGGGGCGCAGATAGGTCATCTGGCGTCCCTCCTTGCGTATGTCGGCCAGCGTGCGCATGATGAGGTGGGCCAGGTCGAGGCTCACGGGCATGAGGTTCTCCGTCTCGTTGGTGGCATAGCCGAACATCATTCCCTGGTCGCCGGCACCCTGGTCGTCGTCGCTCTCGCGGTCCACGCCGCGGTTGATGTCCTGGCTCTGCTCATGGATGGCGGTGAGTATTCCGCAAGAATCCCCGTCGAACTGATACTCGGCCTTGGTGTAGCCAATGCGCTTGATGGTGTTGCGGGCGATGGTCTGCACGTCGATGTAGACGTCGCTGCGCACCTCGCCCATGATGACCACCTGACCGGTAGTCACGAAGGTCTCGCAGGCCACGCGGGCCGACTCGTCGTAGGCCAGGAACTGGTCGAGGATGGCGTCTGAAATCTGGTCGGCCACTTTGTCGGGATGACCCTCCGACACCGACTCTGAAGAAAAGAAGTATGACATAGCAATGTAGTGTTTTTTGATTTGAGGCTGCAAAGGTACTAAATTATTTTTAAACAGCGACATCCAGAGGCGAAAAAGCGCACTGGCAAGAAAAAATGTCAATTACGCTGCAGGCGAGCGTCAGAGGCTCACCTCCTCCGCCCTCGTCAACTGGTGGGCGCGGAACTGGGCTACGACGAGGTGCATCTGTGTGGTGCCCTGGAGCAGGCGCACCTTTGCGTCCTGGGCATAATGCCTGACCTGGGCAACGGCCTCGGCCCACTGCGTCTCGGCCTCGTCGGCAGTGGCATCGGCCTTGAGGTACTTCAGCTCCAGGATGTAGGAGTGGGCCACAACGGGATAGCGGCCGAGGTCGGGCAGGAGGAAAAAGTCGCAGTAGCCGTGGCTCAGCTCCAGCTCGGGGGCGGTGAGGTAGTAGGTGCCCATGGTGAAGTAGGCGGTGAAGAATCCCTGCAGGTTTCGCTCGCCCTCTATGAGGCAGCGCACGGCGCAGGTCTTCTCATACTCGTCGGCGATGGCCTCTATGAGCGGCCTCCACGCGCCGCTGAGGGCGGCCTGCTGGAAAGCCTGGTCTATGCGGCGGTGGTCGGCGGGGCGGATGCGGTCGTACTCCTCCAACAGATATCCGTAGTACTGCCGCCTCACGTTGTTGTTGGGGATTCCAAGGCGCAGCATCAGACCGTTGGTGCCGGCGATGGTGAGCATGCCGTAGTAATAGAGCAGGGAGACGAAGTTGTCGAACTTCACCATCTCAGAGGCGGGGAAGTAGGGCACCAGCCTGCTGTCTATATATCCCTCCTCCGCTATCTGGTAGATGATGCTCTTGCGTTGCGGCTCCAGGCGGTCGAGCTGTATGAGTCGCTTCATCTTCTGGTAGTCGGTGCGGGCGTTGGGGCTGACCATCTCGTCAGGGGCGTGGCCATTCCTTATCTGGTTGCTCAGGTAGTAGAGCACCATGTCGCTGTTGAAGACGCGGCTCTCGCTGAGGCCCTCCTTGGCGAAGCAGTAGTTGTCGTACCACGGCTTCATCTCCTCAATCATCGCCTCCACGTCGCCCTTCAGCCATCCCACTTCACTGTAGTAGTTGAACATCTGGCGTACATCCTCCTCGCTGAAGCCGAGCATCTGGTTGAAGGCAGCATCGGCGGTGATGTTCGTGGCGATATTGTAGCCCGAGGTGAGGTCGTCCATCGTCACGGGACTCACACCAAGCATCAGCACACGCTCGAAATTGGGCTTGAAGAGCTTGAAGATGTCGCGGTAGAAACCCTCGCCGTGGGTCAGGCCGGTATAGATGTCCTGCCCGTGCTGGTTGAGCACGGTGTTGGTAAAGTTGTCGTACTCGTCGACGATGAGATAGAGGGGCACGTCGTATTTCTTTGCCTGTGCACCAAGAAAATTGAGCTTCTTAGTGGTCCAGTCCCACGCTTTCATGTCGCGGGCGAAGCCGTCGTAGAACAAGTGCTCGTACTCGTCGGCAAAGCAGTTGAGGACGATGCCGCAATAGGCGTCGAAGTTGTCCTTCAGCTCGTCGATGGTGCCCGTCACCTGCGAGAAGTCCAGGTGGAGCACGGCA
>CAMPCG010000382.1 GCA_946644025.1 uncultured Prevotellaceae bacterium
AGCGTGATGTTCTTGATGGCAAAATAGGAGGCATCAATCAGGTAGCGGTCGGTGGTAAGGGCAGAACCGTCGGCAATGGCCATGCGCGGCACGTCGGTGATGTCGCCCGGCTTCTGCCAGCGGCGCAGGGCGGCGCGGTTCCAAGTGGAGCTGGCGTACCAGAGGTCCATGGAAGAAGCGTAGCTGCTGTCGTAGATCTTACCGCCCAGCGAGTAGGTGGCCAGCATGGTGAGGCTCAGGCCCTTATAGGTCAGACCTGTTGTGACGCTACCATAGAGGTCAGGAATGCGGCTGCCGAGGAAATACTTCGAGGCGTTGGCCTTGGTATAGTCGTTGGTGATATAGTCGCTGCCGGCAACCTTGTTGCCGTTGTCGTCCTTCTCGTAAGCCCAGTAGAGTTGCTGACCAGTGAGCGGGTCAACACCTGCCGACTTCGACATGTAGAAGGTGTTCAGCTCGTAGCCTTCCTTGATGATGCGCACGCCTCTGATAATCTCAGGCGACTCTGCCGTGAGCTTCAGCACCTTGTTGTTCAGCAATGAGCCCATCCAGCCGAGGGTCCACTCGAAGTCCTTAGTACGGACGGGGGTGCCGCTGACCTCGAATTCCCAACCCTGGTTGCGCATGTCGCCCACGTTGGCGCTGTAGCCGGTGAAACCGGTGGAAAGAGCCATCGGGTAGTTCAGGAGCATGTCGGTGGTCTTCTTGTTGTAGTATTCGATGCTGGCGTGTAGGCGGCTGTTGAAGAAGGTTCCTTCAAGGCCGATGTTCAGGTTGCCGTTCTTCTCCCACGACACTTCTTTGTTCTCCAGTGTAGAGACGAATCCACCAGGAGCGTCGCCATTGGGATAGCTCAGGTCGTAGAGACTCTGCCATGTGTAGTAGTTGGCATAGCCATCGGCATCCAGAATGTTATCGTTACCCTGCTCACCGTAGCTGATCTTAAACGACAGGTTATCGAGCCAGTCAATGCCCTGCATAAACTTCTCTTTGGAGATACGCCAGTTAGCACCTACCGACCAGAACGAACCAGTGTTGTTGTCGCGATAGAAGCGTGAGGAAGCATCCTGACGGAACGATGCCGAGAAGTAGTAGCGGTCGGCATAGTTATAGTTCAGACGGCTCAGGAAAGAGTTGATGCGATACTTCTGTGTGTAAGAGTCAGCGTCGTAGAGTGTGGTGCCCGGGCGCAGTTCCTTGATACCGTTCACGAGGCTGGTCTTGCCAGCTCCGAGATACTCGTAGGTGTAGTCGTACCACTCGTGACCGAGGAGGACGTCGAAGTTGTGCATGCCGAACGAACGGTTCCAGGTGAGCAGCTGGTTGAAGGTGTAGCTCAGCGTGCGGCCGTTCTGCTTCTGAATGAGACCGCCGGCGTTCTTCTGGTTACCGTGTTCGGAGTTCATGTAGCGCATGTAGTTAGAGCTGTTGTAGTCAGCACCAAAGTTGATGGCCAGCTTCAAGCCCTGCAGCACGCCGAAGCGAGGAGAGTCGCCACCGAACTGTATGCCCGTACGCACGCTGGCTGCGTCGCGCTTGGTGTAGGCATCGTCGAGCATGAGCATGCCCAGCGAGTTGAAGTCGCTCATCGAGCCCGGACGGTATTTGCCGTCTTCACGCTCTTCACCCCAGTCGTAGAGTACGCGGTTCTGGTCGTCGTACATCGTGTTGCCCTGTGCATCCTTCAGATAGACGGGGAACAGCGGGTTGATGAACTGTGCGGTGTACCACACGTTAGAGGTCGATGTGCCGTCGTAGTCGCTGAAGTTCGACTCCGAGTGGGTCAGAGCCGTGCTCAGGTTGGCCTTGAACCAGTCGGTCACCTGGCTCTCCACGTTGGTACGGGCTGTATAGCGCTGGAACGATGTTGTCTCCAGCAGACCGTCTTCGTTCAGATAGCCGAGCGAGAGCATATACTTCGTGCGGTCGCTACCGCCGTCGATCGAGAACTGATGCTCGTGGCGGAAAGCATTCTTACGCAGCACGGCGTCCATCCAGTCTTCGTTCCAAGCCGACTTGGCATCAGCACGCACCTGTCCGGTAGCGGGGTCGATGATGTTGTCCCAAGTGTAGTTCTTGAACGGGTTGTAGAACTCGCCGCCCATCTCGCCGCTGAGCGAAGCGCGGGCAGCAGCCTCGGCATCAGCAAGGGGATAGCCCTGGTTGAACTGGAAGTCGTTGCGCAGAGCCTCGTAGTAGAGCTGCACATACTCCTTCTGGCTGACGTTGTCGTATTTCTTGATGGCGCGGTTGCTCCAACCGATGGTAGAGCGCCAGTTGACGTTGGGCTTACCCGACTTACCCTGCTTCGTGGTGATCATCACCACACCGTTGGCACCACGTGCACCATACAGAGCACCGGCCGAGGCGTCCTGCAGGACGGTCATCGACGCGATGTCGGCGGGGTTGATAGAGGCGAGGTCGCCGTCGTACGGTGTGCCGTCGACGACATAGAGCGGTGCGCTCGAAGCGTTGATGGAGCCGAAACCACGCACGCGGATGGCTGGTGAAGAACCGGGCTGACCGGAGCCGCTTGTCACCTGCACACCCGAGACGTTACCCTCGAGGGCCTTTGTGGCGCTGGCCACAGGGCGGAGCTCCAGCTCCTTGCTGTTGACGTTGGCTGCCGAACCCGTGAACGACGACTTCTTTGCCGAACCGTAGGCCACGACGATGACCTCGTCGAGGGCCTGCTTGTCGCTGGTGAGCAGGATGCGCATGTTGGGGCGCGCACTCACCTCGATGGGCTCCATGCCCACATAACTGATTCTCAGCATCGTCTTGCCCTCGGGCATCTTGAGTGAGAACTTACCGTTGATGTCTGTTGCAACACCTACTGTGGAACCGACCACCTGGACAGTGGCGCCGACAACGGGCTCGTTGTCGTCTTGAGACAATACGGTTCCGCTAACCTGCGTCTGTGCAAAACCTATTCCTAAACTTAGGAAAAGGAATGCCAAAATCA
>CAMPCG010000383.1 GCA_946644025.1 uncultured Prevotellaceae bacterium
TTCTGAGGAACTGACGGTGATAGTCGGGATCGGCACACGGCAGTTCGAAAGGCTTTGTGCATTTCGCTGATTTATCGACATGCGCAAAGAAGGGGCGCGTGAAGTTGCCATCATAACGCCGACTGCTGAACACCACCCATCGGCCGTTGCTCGACCATGAGTGGTAGCTCTCCGTGTCTTTTGAGTTCAGCTCGTCCATCGGCCGTGTCGTACCCGTCTGCAGGTCCATCATCCAGAGGTCTGCATCGTGGTGCCAGATGTGAAACACACCAAACTCGGCCATCGCGAACAGCAGGTAGCGGCCGTCGGGCGATATGCGGGGCAACGTAGCGCTCTTGCCCAGGCTGTCAGCGGCAAAAACCAGCTGGCGGGGGCCAAACTCCATCGTCTCAGGGTCGAAACTCTTCTTGTAGATGTTATACTTTATCTCCTTCGAGCGCTTTACCACCTCGGCAGTCCGCGAGAGCGTGGAGTCCTGCTTCACGTAGTGTGCACTGCAGTAGTAGAGCGTGCGGCCGTCGGGCGCCCATGCGGGGAAAACCTCCAGCTCCGTCGTGTCGTTCTCCAGGTTGGTCACCTCGCCCTTGTCGACGTCGTAGGCAATGAGGTCGCTTTGCGAGTCGTACACCTCGATCTTGTTGTGGTGCATGGTGTGGAACGCCTGGTTGGTCTTGTTGGTGGAGTAGACGATGAGCTTCAGCCACGGGTGCCACGCAGGATATACGCCGGCCGAGAGGATGGAGTCGTTGCGCATGTTGACCTTCTTGACCTTGCCGTCGTAGGCCACGACCGTACCGCCGTGGTGCTGGCGGGCGTGAAACTGCATGCGCTCGGGGTTGTACTGCTGGTAGTTGTGGCAGTTGATGCACTGTCCGTCCTTCTCGAAGCTGCACAGCATGTTGTCGTAGATGACGTGCTCGTCGTAGTTCTCCAGACAACGCTGGTTGATGGTCAGCGCCTCGTAGCTGACGAACGAGGGAAAGATGAGACGATAGCTCAGGTGGCTGTCGATGCTGTCGGGCGACACGTAGATGCTGAACGGCTTGTAGCGCGTCCACTGGTCGCCGTGGCGGGCATAGACGTCAACGCTGATAGCGCCGCCCTTGGCCTGCTCGGTCATGGTGCGCCACGCGTCCATGTCGGGCTGGGCCTTGTCGGCAAACACCATCTCGTTGTCGCCCACGGCATAGCGGGCTATCATTTCGTCGGCAGGCTCGTCGAGTTGGAAGGTCAGCGGCGCCATGTTGACGGGTATGGTCACGTCGGTGTAGTCGGGGTAAATCTTCGGCAGACTCTTCGACTCGGTGTACACTTCGGGCACGGTAGGTCCCGCACAGCCTATCGTAGCCAGGCAGACGGCGGTATATAGTAGTTTCTTAATCATCATCATAACTGTAAACAGTGGACTGCTAATACTCTGGAAGGTTTCTCATCGTGTAATAGTCATAATAATAGGTGTCGCCAAAGAGCGGATACAGCCCCTCACGGCAGGTCTCTACGTCCTTGCCTTCGTAGTTGGCTGCCAGCTTCATGAAACGCTCAAACGAGTCCTTCACACTGGCGTCGAAAGGCATGCGGTCCATGCCCGGACGACCCTCTATCATGCCGTAGAGGTAGGCTGCCTCCTGGTAGTAGCGCGGCATGGGCTCGTGGGGGTGCAGTCGGATGTAGTCGTTGAAGTGATACCAGAACTGGTCGATGTCTTTTGTCCACAGCGTGGCCAGCAGCGTCTGCTCCTGGAACTGAGGGTCGTCGGTGTAGATGCTCTGTGCCAGCTGCCGCATGAGGAATCGCTCGGTGTTGCCGTTGTCTCCGCCCAGTGCGTTGTGGAAGTGGCGCATGTGGGTGATAGGTTCGCGTCCGGCGTCCTTGGCTATCAGTTCCGGGTGACCCAGGAGGGCTTCTGCCTGTTCTGCCCAGTCGTGGTAGAAGAGTGTCTGCTTCAGCAGTGCGATGTACTTACGTGCCAGCGGACGGTCGTCGTCGAGCAGGGCACAGTTGACGAGCAACTGGTAGTCCTCGGTGCGGAAGCCGAACTCGACACCCATCTCGACACACAGACGGTTGCAGTAGTTCAGCATGCCGTACTGGTAGTAGACGAGCGGACCAGCTACGAGCATCAGGCGCATGCCGAAGGGAGCGGCGTAAGCCTTCGAACCGTTGCGGTAGAGGCACATGGCGTTGCCCTGCTGGCCGATGCGTGTCAGCGCGAGGTTGCGCATCATGACGATGGCTCGCGTAGGCTCGTCGTCCTGTGTGGCAGCCTCCTCCAGCACTCCCGTCCAGTCGTTGCTGGCTATGCAGCGCTGCATGGTCAGTTCGTGATGGAAGTTCTCGTCTTTCATCCAGAAGATGTAGACACTGCCCACCAGCACGACAACTATTGCGGCCTGACATGCCAGACGGTGGAGCCGCTTCATGGGTTTGGCGGTCAGGCGGTCGGCACGGTAGGTCACTGCCAGCACGGCGAGGAAGACGGCCAGCAGACAATAAGGTATGTAATAAGTCGGGTGATTCTCGGTGATGTAGAACAGGGGCAGTTCGGCCCAATAGATGTTGGCGATGTTGGTTTCATAATAGATGAAATGGTAGCACAGCAAAGGTACGGCAGCTACGCTCAGTACGGCCACCACGCTGCATGTTGCCGCCGCCACACGACTGCTCATCAGCCGCCATGACCATACGGCCATCAGCAGTGAGGCAGCTAAGGCGTAGATGCCCATGACGGGATAGCCCACGGCGCAGACGACGGCGATGAAGAGTGGCGCGCAGAGGGTGGCAAGCCTGCGGGCGGTGCTGCCTGTCTGGACGGCTATGGCGCGGAACGCCCACAGCAGTGCCACGACGGCTGTAGTGCCGATGGTAGCCACGAAGAAGTAGCCCCTCAGTTTCAGCATGTAGATCCAGTAGCCCATCG
>CAMPCG010000384.1 GCA_946644025.1 uncultured Prevotellaceae bacterium
AATGCGAAACGACGGTAGCGCATGTTCGCACGTTCCTGCAGAATGCCGACGTACGCCCCCTGATGGGCATCTGCCTGGGCAACCAGCTGCTGGCCCGCGCAGCAGGGGCTAAGACCTACAAGCTGAAGTACGGCCACCGCTCGCACAACCAGCCTGTGCAGCAGGTAGGTACTGCCCGCTGCTTCATCACCTCGCAGAACCACGGCTATGCAGTAGACGAAAAGACGCTGCCCGACGACTGGGAACCGCTCTTCATCAACATGAACGACGGTTCGAACGAGGGCATCCGCCACAAGACGCGCCCTTGGTTCTCGGCACAGTTCCATCCCGAGGCCTGCTCAGGGCCTACAGATACTGAGTTCTTATTTGACGACTACGCTAAATTGCTGGAATATGGAAAAGGTTAAGAAAGTATTGCTGCTGGGGTCCGGAGCATTGAAGATAGGCCAGGCCGGAGAGTTCGACTATAGTGGCGCACAGGCACTGAAAGCCTTGAAAGAGGAAGGCATACGCTCCGTGCTCATCAATCCGAACATCGCCACGGTGCAGACGTCGCAGGCTGTTGCCGATACCGTCTACTTCCAGCCCGTCACGCCTGAGTTTGTGGAGCGCATCATTGAAAAGGAGCGACCCGACGGCATCCTGCTCTCGTTTGGCGGACAGACGGCGCTCAACTGCGGGGTGGAGCTTTATGAAAAAGGCGTGCTCCAGAGATATGGCGTCCGTGTGCTGGGCACCCCCGTTCAGGCCATCATCGACACCGAGGACCGCGACCGCTTCGTCCGTCGGCTCGACGAGATAGGCGTAAAAACCATTAAGAGTCATGCCTGCCAGACAACGGAGGAGGTGCAAAGGGCGGCCCGCCGACTGGGATTCCCCGTCATCCTGCGTGCCGCCTACGCCCTCGGAGGGCTGGGCAGCGGTTTCTGCGACAACGACGATGAACTGCTGGCGCAGGCCGAAGAGGCGTTCTCGTTCGCGCCGCAGGTGCTGGTGGAGAAGTCGCTGAAGGGTTGGAAGGAGATAGAGTACGAGGTGGTGCGCGACCAGTATGACAACTGCATCACCGTCTGCAACATGGAGAACCTCGACCCGCTGGGCATCCATACCGGCGAGTCGATAGTGGTGGCTCCGAGCCAGACGCTCTCCAACGCCGAGTACCACAAGCTCCGCGCCCTGGCCATCAGGATTATACGTCACCTGGGCATCGTGGGCGAGTGCAACGTGCAGTATGCCCTCGACCCCGACTCTGAGGACTATCGCGTCATCGAGGTCAACGCCCGACTCTCACGCTCATCGGCCCTCGCTTCGAAGGCCACAGGATATCCCTTAGCCTTCGTAGCCGCCAAGCTGGGGCTGGGACACGGGCTCTTCGACTTGAAGAACAGCGTCACCAAGACCACCTCGGCATTCTTTGAGCCTGCCCTCGACTATGTGGTCGTCAAGATACCGCGCTGGGACCTCACCAAGTTCCACGGCGTCAGCCGCGAGCTCGGCTCGTCGATGAAAAGTGTCGGCGAGGTGATGGCCGTCGGACGAACCTTCGAGGAAGCACTGCAGAAGGGCCTGCGCATGATAGGCCAGGGCATGCACGGCTTCGTGGAGAACCATGAGATCAGTATAGTTTTGGGGGAAGAGTCTGTAGTAGTCACCTCGGAAGCCGAAGAGGGGACTTCGGGGGCCTTACTCCATCCTACGGACATGCGCATCTTCGAGGTGTCGAAGGCGCTGAAGATAGGCTACAGCGTGGAGCAGATACACCGGCTGACGATGATTGACCGATGGTTCCTGCAAAAGCTGAAGCACATCGTCGATATCGACCAGCAGCTGCGCGGGCTGTCGCTCCTTGCAGAGATTTCCGAATGGATGGAACCCAGCGAGTTCTTGGAGTACCTGCGCTCGCCCGAGATATTCCCGCTGCTGCGCGCCGCCAAGGTCTACGGCTTCAGCGACTTCCAGATAGCGCGGGCCATCGGCTTGGAGCGACGCATGAAGATGGAGCAGGCCGGACTCACCATCCGCAAATGGCGCAAAGAGTTGGGACTTGTACCCGTAGTCAACCAGATTGACACCCTCGCCGCCGAGTATCCGGCTCAGACTAATTACCTGTATTTGTCGTACCTTTAAAATAAATAGTTATGTGCGGAATAGTAGCCATATTAAACGTAAAAGAACAAACTGCCGAGCTGAGGCAGAAAGCATTAAAGATGAGTCAGAAGATTCGCCATCGCGGCCCTGACTGGAGTGGAATCTACTGTGGCGGAAGCGCCATACTTGCCCACGAGCGACTGAGCATCGTCGACCCCGAGTCGGGCGGACAGCCACTCTACAGCCCCCGCCCTTCGGAGGGGGTTGGGGAAGGCCTACAGGTGCTGGCGGTCAATGGCGAAATCTATAATCATCAGGACATCCGCCGTCGCTATGCCGGACAGTACCAGTTTCAGACGGGCAGCGACTGCGAGGTCATCCTGGCACTCTACCGAGAGTGGCGCCAGCAGACCCTATCTACAAGGGAGGGGCCGGAGGTGGGCCTTTTCTTGGAGCAGCTGAGCGGAATTTTTGCTTTTGTGCTCTACGACGAGCAGCGGGGCGAGTTCCTGATTGCCCGCGACCCCATCGGCGTCATCCCCCTCTACATCGGTTACGACAGCGACGGCACCGTCTATGTGGCCTCCGAACTGAAGGCCCTCGAAGGCCAGTGCGAGCGCTACGAGCCGTTCCTGCCCGGCCATTACTACTGGAGTAAAGACCCTGGCATGAAACGCTATTATCAGCGTGATTGGTTCAGTTATGATGCCGTGAAGGACAACCCCGCTTCTGTCGAGGCTATCCACGATGCACTGGAAGCTGCCGTCAAGCGCCAGCTCATGAGCGACGTGCCCTATGGCGTGCTGCTCTCT
>CAMPCG010000385.1 GCA_946644025.1 uncultured Prevotellaceae bacterium
CCATTAATTATTCTCCGGCCGGGCTTCCCCGTTCTGACGGGCCGCCTCTTCTTTCTGCCGGGCCGCCTCCTTACACTGACGGGCCGCCTCTTCTCGCTGACGGGCCTGCTGGCCAAGTCGCTGGTCATCGACGGCGTGATCGAAAACATCAACCTGTGCAAGTACTTCACCATCATCTGCAACGACGAAAAGCCCATATGCGAGTTCATCCACACGAAGCTCAACCGCTCCGCCACGGTCTTTGAAGCCCGGGGCACCTACACCGGCCAGCCCCGCAGGGTCATCCTGACCGTCATGCGCCGCAGCCAGGCCGTCGCGCTGAGGATGTTCATCAAGAAGACCGATCCCCACGCCTTCATGATGATCACCAACTCCTCCGAGATCATCGGCAAGGGGTTCAGGGGGCTGAACTGAATGTATAATGTATAATGTATAATGTATAATGGACAATGGAGAATGGATAATGTATAATGGACAATGTATAATGGACAATGGAGAATGTATAATGTATAATGGACAATGGATAATGCTCTAATCCTTAATCCTTCATCTTGCATATCAGTATCTTCTTCTGCTGCTGTGGGTCGTCGGTGATGAGGAGAATGCGGGGCTGTGCTTTCTGCTTGGCGAGGCGCTCGCGGTCGATGGTGACGGTGAGCTTGGCTTTGGCTTCGGGCGCGAGCTTGCGCGTGGAGAGCTTGACGGTGGCCGAGTGACCGAAGGCCTGCACGGTGTAGATGTTGAGTGGCTGTCGGCCAGCGTTGCCTATGGTGAAGGTCTGCTTGAGCTTGCGCCCGCGTTTCTGCATAAGTTCGGTGAAGTCGAGCGTGTCGGTCTCTGTTACAAGTACGGGCGCTGCGGCCATCTGTTCGGCCGTGCGCTTAGGCATCTTGGGCAGTAGCACTGCTGAGACGTAGATTTGATTGTCGTCGCTCACCTTGTCGCCGAGTGAGCGGGCCATGTGAATGGTGGTCTGCGAGAGGCCGTAGCCCAGCAGACGCTCGGTGTTGAGCTTCAGTGAGATTCGTCCCACTCGTCCTGCCGCAAGTTGTTCGGGATGATAGGTGGCTGTGAGGTATGTGGGCAGGTGCATGAGCTGCGGGCGCAGCGTCTGACGTGAGTTGTTGAGCACCATGATGTTGGCCTCGGGGTGGTCGCCCATGTTGACGTCGGCAAACTCAACCTCGGCAGTGGATAGCTTCACGGTGCCCATGTCCACGGGGAAACCGCCGCCATAGTCAGAGGCATCGGCCACGACGCGCCCTTGGAAGGTGAGGTAGAGAGGCTCGGAGGCGCCGTCGGTGTACACTTCAATTTCTTTCTGGAACGTGCCGAGCGTGCGTGCGTCATAGACGGCGGTGAGCTCTGCAGCGGCACCTGCGGCGATGGTGGCCGTGGGGTATTTCACTTGAGTGCAACCGCACGAGGGCACCACGGCCGTGATTGTCGTGGGCTGGCTGCCGCGGTTGATGAGGCGGTAGGATAATGTGCGAGGCTGTTGATACAGTATCTCGCCGACGTTTATGATCTCAGCTTCGGCCGCGAGATGCGACTGCGCACTGACGTGCAGGGGAAGGAGGAATAGGATGAAAAGTGATAAGTGAAAAGTGATGAATGACTGCTTTGCAGACTCAGAGAATAGGGAGTGGACAGAGAACATATTTGATATGTAGGATGGACAATGATTCTTACACTTCTTGAAAGTAATCTTTTTCCCTCCCTGGCGGGAGGGTTGCCCGCAGGGCGGGATGGGTCTTTATTTCTTTTTCTTGACCTTAACCTTCACTGCAGCTACGCCTTCGTTAGTAGGCACGACAGGACGGATGGTGCCGTCGGCATTGAACTCGAGGCGGTCGATGCAGGTCTGGCGATGGAAGCCGGGGCCAGCGCTTTTGTCGAGGTAGTTGGCGTTGATGCGATGGTACACGATATACCACTCGTCGCGCCCTGGAATCTGGAGAACGCTGTTGTGTGCCGGGCCGTAGATACCGGCTTCGGGGCGCTGAATGAGCACTATGGGCTCGCGCGCCACCTCAATGGGACCGAGGGGCGATGTGGCAGTGCCGTAGGCTACGTGGTAGTTGGGCGAGCCTGTGTCGTCGACGCTCCAGAGGAAATAGTACTTGCCACCGCGATAGAAAACGTAGGGCGCTTCGCGGTAGGCATAGTCAGACAGTGTGCCGCCCTCGGGAGTCAGGACGGTGGTGGTGCCCGGTACGAGGCTGGTCATATTTGATTCCAACTCGGCACCGGCCATATAGCCGTTGCCCCAGTAGAGATAGTTCTTGCCGGAGACGGGATCGTGGAAGACATCGACGTCGATCTGCTGGCCGCCACGCACGCCTTCAGGGCGCTCGTCGATGAGCGGCCGGCCAAGGTCGCGGAAGGGCCCTGTGGGCTTGTCGGCCACGGCCACGCCTATGGCCTTGCGGTTGTTAGCGGGGTTGTGGCCGCTGTAGTAGAAATAGTACTTCCAGCCTGTGCCCTCGCGCTGCTCTATGATGCAGGGAGCCCAGGCATTGCCGCTGGCCCATGGCACCTGCTTGGTGGCCAGGTCGAGGATGATGCCTTCGTGGTGCCAGTCGACGAGGTTTGTTGATGAGAAGGCAGTGAAATAGTAGCCGCCCCAGCCAGGCGCTCCGTCGGTGGTGGAGTAGATGTAGAAACGGCCTGTCTGCTCCGAGAAGAGCACCTCGGGGTCGGCATGGAACTCGGGCAGGATGGGGTTGCCGCTCATTCGTTTCTCTTTCTTTGCGCTTAATGGTGCAGCGGCAAGAAGGATAGCTAAAAGTGTTACTAACTTACGCATATTATCAATTTTCAACTTTGAACTTTGAACTTTGAACTTTGAACTTTGAACATTGAACTTTCAACTCTCAACTTTCCCGATAGTAGTC
>CAMPCG010000386.1 GCA_946644025.1 uncultured Prevotellaceae bacterium
AGCGCCACGGGCCGAGGGGCGAGTCGCCGTAGGCATAGCGCAGGGCAGAGTTGGTGTTGCCCAGTCCGTACTCCCGGCCGGAGTAGCCCGAGAAGACCATGACATACTTGTTGCCCACCTTGCGTATGGACGAGGCTTCAAAGAAGTTGAAGTCCTTCGGGTCCTGGCCCTTGTAGAGGGCCTTGTAGACGCTGCCCTCCTTGTCGAGCAGCCGTCCGTCGGCACTGACGGCGGGTATGAAGGGGTCTATGAGCTCCGTGCCGGGCCGCTGGCTGTACATCGTGTTCTGGTCGAGCTGGCAGGCTGTCGAGTGCTGGAAACCGTAGAAGACGTAGGCGCGGTAGCCCTTGTCGTAGTCGGGGTCTTTCTTGTCGTCGACCGGCTCGATGAACACCGAGGGATCGAAGTCGATGAGCGAACCCTCTACGCAGCGTGTTCCGTCGGCCGTGAGGTTCACAGGTGTGAAGGGGCCGTTGGGACGATCGCTCTTACAAACCATGGCAATGCGTCCCCAGCCGCGGCTGTGGGGGTAGAGCCAGTAGGTCTTCTTGCCCGTCTGGCGGTCGGTGGTGCAGACGAGGTCGGGGGCAAACATCGTGTCCCACTGTCCGCCCACGTACCAGCTGAAGATGGGGCCTTCGTCGCGCCACTGGCTCAGGTCTTCCACGGGAGCCGACCATGCACGTATGTCGGGGCCGCAGTAGGCCGAGTAGGTCACGTCGTGAGAGCCGATGATATAGGCGCGATACTTACCAGGGTTGTCGGGGTCTTCAAACACACGCGGCTCGCCGTCGGGCAGGTGTTCCCAAAGGGGCAGGTAGGGATTTTGCGCACATACGACGCTGGCTGACAGGGTACAGGCGGCAATGGATAATGCCTTGAGTAGTTTTCTCATCGTTACTATGGGTTTTGGTTACGGTCGGCAAAGTTATGCCAATAAACCCAAAGCGCATACCCTGTATGTTTCAGATTCTATCGTTTTTGTGCAACCTGTCGGTTTAATCCGTCATTCTGACGTTGATACCCTCGCTGTGCAGGTAGCGTTTCAGTTCGGGTATGGGTATTTCGCCGAAGTGGAATACGCTGGCGGCGAGGGCTGCGTCGGCATGACCTATTGTGAAGGCGTCGCGGAAGTGCTCCTTCGTCCCTGCCCCTCCGCTGGCAATGACGGGTATGCTCAGGTCGGCGGCAAGTCGTGCCAGTGCCTCGTTGGCGTAGCCCTGCTTCACGCCGTCGTGGTCCATCGAGGTGAAGAGTATCTCTCCCGCACCGCGCTCCTGCGCCTCGTGGGCCCACTCGAATAGCCCTCGCTCCGTGCGTTCGCGTCCGCCCTTGACGTAGGTGAACCACCCGTCGTCGTCCTGGCGGGCATCGATAGCCACGACGCATACCTGCGAGCCGAAGCGGCGGGCCACCTCCTCGATGAGGGCGGGCCGGCGCAGGGCAGCGCTGTTGATGCTCACCTTGTCGGCCCCGGCGTAGAGCATACGCTCCACGTCGGAGAGCTCGTTGATACCGCCGCCCACGGTGAACGGGATGTTGATTTCGGCGGCCACACGCGTCACCATGTCGGTGAACGTCTTGCGCCCCTCGAAGGAGGCGGTGATGTCGAGGAACACCAGCTCGTCGGCACCCTGCAGGCTGTAGGCCTTGCCCAGCTCGACGGGGTCTCCGGCGGAGCGCAGGCTCACGAAGTTGACGCCCTTCACCGTCTGGCCGTCCTTCACGTCCAGACAGGGGATGATGCGCTTGGCCAGCGTGCCACTTGTCTTGATTGTCTCCATGTCGTTTGTCTTATATTTTTGATAGGCCGCCCCCACCAACCTCCCCCCGAGGGGGAGGCTTTAACCGCTAAAGCTCCCCTCCCTTCGGGGGAGGGGTTGGGGGTGGGGCTTCTCTCAATGATATTTCTCCATGATGTCTTGCTCCTTTCTTCTTGCCTCGGCCAGGAACTTCTGGTATTCGGGGCTGTCGGGGTTGAAGGGCCTGTGAGCCAGTGCCTGCTTGACGGGCCTCCATTCGTCGAGGAACCTCTTGGCCCTTTCCGAGAAGCAGGTCTCCACGAGCCGCTCCCAGATGTATTCCACGGCCTGCGGCGAGGGGTGGAGCATGTCGGGCTGGTAGAATCGGTAGTCGCGCAGCTCGTCGAGCACTATCTCGTAGGCCGGGAAGTAGCTTACGCTGCCGGGGTAGCGCCGTGTCAGCTCGTCGGCGGCCAGCAGCAGCGTGGCCTTCGACAGCTGGCTGCCGTGCATACCATATTTCTGATAGCGTATGGGGCTAACGGTGACGATGACGTGAGCGTCGGCACGTCGTCGGCGCAGCTCGTCGACAGCCTCTGAGAGGTAGTCGGCACACTGCTCCACGCTGAGCTCCTCCTCCTGGAAGAGGCTCGCGGGCCGCTTCTGGCAGTTGTCTACTATCTCGCCCGTCTCGCGCAGCCGGTACACGTGGTTCGTGCCCAGGGTGAGGAAGGCGATGCGCGGCGCGGCGTCGCAGCGCACGACGGTGTGGAGCACCGACGCCGGGTTGTACATCACGCCGAAGGGATTGACCGTGGCGGGAAACCGCTCCTCGACAAACAGTCGGCCGATGCTGTCGGCGAAGCACGAGCCTACGAAGAGCAGCGGCTCCAGCGGCTCTATCTCCACCGCCATCGCGGCAATATCGACTCTTGTGGTGAAAACCATGGGCTATAGTCTCTTTCCTTCTTACAATCCGTGTGCAAATATAGTCAATATCATGCAAAAGAAAGAAGATGGCCAGAGTTTTATTGCAATCTTTAACAAAGAGGCAATGAAAAAAGAGAGACGGTCGGGTAATAAACCGTATGATTGAGTCTACTTTAAAAAGTACGAACATGAGCATACAACGTAAAAAACAATG
>CAMPCG010000387.1 GCA_946644025.1 uncultured Prevotellaceae bacterium
GCCGCTATATCCACGAGGGCGGCTTCGATTATCTCTACGACAAGGTCGGGCTCTACGACACGCTCCGCGCCGTCACCTGCGGCAACGCCAACGCCGCCGCCATCACATCGTGCTGGCAAGCTGTTGACGACATCCGCCCCCACATGCTCTCGTTCCTCGAGAATCACGATGAGCAACGCATAGCATCCGACTTCTTTGCCGGCGATGCTGAGCGCGGACGTGCTCCCATGATTGTGGCTGCCACCTTCAGCACAGGCCCCGTAATGCTCTATTTCGGTCAGGAACTGGGCGAACGCGGCATGGACGACGAGGGCTTCAGCGGGCGCGACGGTCGCACTACGATCTTCGATTACTGGACAGTACAGACCATCCAACGCTGGCGCAATGGCGGCAAGTTCAACGGCAAGAAGCTCACACCACAAGAGGTTGAGCTCCAACGCTTTTATGCCAAGCTCTTAAATCTTTGCACTAATGAAGCAGCCATCCGCGAGGGCGAGTTCTTCGACCTTATGTACGTAAATCCGAAATCCGACCATTTCGACCCGCACCGCCATTATGCCTACCTCCGTCGCGCAGGCAAGGAGGTGCTGCTTTGCGTTGCCAACTTCGACGACAAGCCGGCCTCGCTCGACATCAATATCCCCGAGGCCGTATTCGAGCTCTATGGCCTCAAGCCCAAGGCTAAGGCTAAAGCCACCGACCTGCTGACCGATGCTACATCGACCTTCGCCTTCACACCCGCAGTACCAGCACACGCTGAGGTGCCGGCCTTGGGCGGAGTGATACTTAAGATTAAATAAGACAGACACAAGACTCTTCGACATGACATTCCATGTAATATATGTCGCCATCATCCTCGTATTCATGCTCGTAGCACTGATGCGAGAATGCCTGCGCCCGGGCCTGATCCTCTTCACGGCAGTCGTGCTGCTGCTCGTGGCCGGCATCATCAACCCCGAGGAGGCGCTGAAAGGCTTCTCCAACAAAGGCATGATTACGGTGGCGCTGCTCTACCTCGTATCCGAGGGCGTACGCAAGAGCGGCATCCTCGAACGCATCATGTTCAGGATTCTGCCCAAGAAGAATGCCACGGTGACCTCTGCAGGCCTACGCTTCTACCCTATCGTCACCTTCATCTCGGCCTTCTTCAACAATACGCCCGTAGTCGTCATCTTCGCTCCTATGATCAAGAACTGGGCGCGCAAGATGAAGCTGCCGCCAACAAAATTCCTCATCCCGCTCTCCTACGCCACAGTCATCGGAGGTATCTGCACCCTCATCGGTACGACCACGAACCTCGTGCTCCATGGTATGCTCCTGCAGGAGGCCAAGGACGAAGCCGTGGCCGTGGAAGAAGGCGGTGCGCCAGGCCTGTTGATGCGCTATGGCATTGATGGCATGTCGATGTTCGAGCTCACTAAGGTTGGCATTTTCATTGCCTTGGCCGGTCTTATCTATCTCATTTTCTTCTCGAAATACCTCTTGCCCAACGACCGCCGCTCCGACGAGGAAGCTGCCGAGCAGGACCTCGCCCCGGGCATGACGCGCCACGAGGTGCTCCTTGGCAACCGTTTCCCCGGGCTGGGCAAGACGCTCCACGAGTTTGACTTCTATCGCCACTACGGTGCCCACGTGCGCGCTATCAGTCGTGGCGGTGCCATCGTCGAAGGCGATTTCATGAACATGCGCCTCACCCACGAGGACACGCTCATCATCGACGCCGACGACTCCTTCATGAAGGCATGGGGCAACAGCCGCGTCTTCTGGATGATCAACCGCGTGGGCGACTACGAGCCGCCGATGGGCCAGAAGAAGCGCTGGTTTGCACTTGTGCTGCTCATCCTCATGATCATCGGAGCCACCGTAGGCGAGCTCGAGCCCGTGAAGGAATATCTGGCACAGTCGTCCTTCGTGCAGGCCCACATACCCGGCCTGAAACTCGACATGTTCTTCTTCGTGTGCATCACGGTCATCATCATGGCATGGACACGCATGTTCTCGCCGCGCAAGTACACTAAATACCTGTCGTGGGACGTGCTCATCACCATCGCCTGCGCCTTTGCCATCTCCACGGCCATGACCAAGAGCGGCTTCGCCGACTTCGTGGCCAGCTTCATCATCTCGCTCACCGAACTGGCACGCCACAGCGAGTTTGGCATCTACATCATCCTGGCAGCACTGTTCCTCATCACGAATATCTTCACCGAACTCATCACCAACAATGCTGCCGCAGCGCTTGCCTTCCCGCTCGCGCTCTCCGTGGCCGATAAGCTGGGTATGGACCCCATGCCTTTCGTCGTCTGCATCTGCTTCGCGGCAAGCTCGGCCTTCTCCACGCCAATCGGCTACCAGACCAACCTCATCGTGCAGGGCGTGGGCGGCTACAAATTCACAGATTTCGTCAAGGTGGGCCTGCCCATGAATCTGATAGTCTTCACCCTGAGTGTGCTGCTCATACCCTGGGTATATAATTTGGTATAGCTCGGTATTTTCAAAGTTGCAAACTTCGTATCATCAATCTAATGGATAATAACTCATTCTGTCAAACACATACCGCTTCCACAGAGAAGACTGGGGTGGGACCTGATATCTATCCCGTGACCATGCTCCCGCGCTCGGCTCGCGAAGAGCTGCTGCACCAGCGCGGTATGATGATTTGGTTCACCGGCCTCTCAGGCTCGGGCAAGTCCACCATAGCCTTGGGCGTGGAGCGCGAGCTGCACAACCGCGGATTGCTCTGCCGCGTGCTCGATGGCGACAACATCCGCGCCGGCATCAATGCCGGCCTGGGCTTCTCGGCCGACGATCGCCGCGAGAACATACGCCGCATAGCTGAAGTGGGCCGCCTGTTCGTCGACACCGGCATCATCACCCTCGCC
>CAMPCG010000388.1 GCA_946644025.1 uncultured Prevotellaceae bacterium
CCCTTCAAGGAGTTTGCCAAGCAGCGCGACCGCTGGGCACGCGAGACGGCATACGTATACCCCGGACCCATACAGTACTGGGGACCCACAGAGGTATGCGACCAGCCTACACGCACCCTGGCACTGGAACAGGCAAAGTAAAGACCATTGTTTTTAAAGACAACGAATGAAGACGAATTGCACGAATTGCACGAATCTTTCATACACCTACACAAATGGATGAATACTTCGTGCAATTCGTGTGATTCGTTGTTTGGAAAAGAGCAGTGAAGAAACATAGCAGCAGGAAAAGGAACACAACACCCCGTCGCCGGGGGGTGGTGCTGACGGTGGCGGCGTTACTGTTGGCCGCGGTCTGCTGCGTCTACTTCTATCAGCACCGCAGCCGCTATCTGCGCAAGTGGCTGTGCGAGGTGAGCTACCCCGGGGGCTACGACATACACGGCATCGACATCAGCCACTACCAGGGCGACATAGACTGGGAAAGGCTGCGCCGCGATGGCGTCATCGACTCCTGCCCCATACGCTTCGTCATGATTAAGGCCACGGAGGGTGCCGACAAGGTGGACGAAAACTTTGAACACAACTTCCACACTGCCCGCGAGTACGGTTTCACCCGTGGCGCCTACCACTTCTACAGTACCCAGTCGCCAGCCATCAACCAGGCGCAGGCGTTCATCAGCAAGGTGCGACTGGAGCGGGGCGACCTGCCGCCCGTGCTCGACGTGGAGAAGAAGCCCAAGGAGCAGAGCCGCGACGACTTCCGCCGCGACGTGCTCACCTGGCTGCTCATGGTGGAGCGCCACTACGGCGTGAAGCCCATCATCTACACCTACCACAAGTTCAAGCTGGAGTATCTCGACGACTCGCTTTTCAACCAGTTCCCCTACTGGATTGCCCACTACTACGTGGACAGCCTGGAGTACCGAGGCCCCTGGAAGTTCTGGCAGCACACCGACGCCGGCCGCCTGCCGGGCATCGACGGCGACGTGGACTTCAACGTCTACAACGGCTCCTACTACGACCTGCTACAGATGACCATCAAATCTTCCGCAAGCTCTGCTTGCAGGGAGTGAAAGGGGAGTGAAGGGGAAGTGAAGGGGGAGTGAAAGGGACGATAGTTTTTGCGCCACCATAGCGGCAGAACTATCGTCCCTTTCACTCCCCCTTCACTCCCCTTTCACTCCCCCTTCACTCCTCTTTCACTTCCCTTTCACTCCCCTTTCACTCCCTCAAGACACTCCCCTTTCACTCCCCCAACTCAGGAGTTGAGGTCAAGCACGAATCGGGTGCCCTTGCTGAACTCCGGGTCGATGCTAAGGTCACCCTTCATCTTCATGGCCATCTGCTTACAGATGGGCAGCCCGAGGCCGTCGCCCTGCGTGAGGTCCTTAATCTCGGTGAAGGGCTTGAACACCTCTTCGCGTCTCTCTGCCGCGATGGGCTCGCCGGTGTTGGTCACGAGGAACTGGAAGGTGTGGGGTCCGCGCTTCTTGAACTCCAGGGTGATGCTTCCGTCGCCGGGCGTGTACTTGACAGCATTTCCCAGCAGATGGCGGATGATGTGCGAGGCATAGTCCTTGTTGAACGTGGCGGCCATCTTCGGCGCCTTCACGGTCAGCGTCACGCCGCCCTTCACCCGGTTGCGAATCTCGTCCATCAGTTCCTCGCAGAAGGGTGCCACCTGCACCTCCTCGCCGGCCACGGTGTCGCCCGCCGTGCTCTCCAGCTCAGACAGCGTCTGTATGTGGCGAGAGAAGTCCTGCAGGGCCTTTACCTCGGGTATGCGGCCGTCGAGCTTGCCCAGCGTGGGCTCCAGCTGGGCCGAGATGTTGCTGATGAACTTAGCCTTCAGGGCGTTGCTCTCGTTGGCGAGGGCGATGGTCTTCTTCTGCTTTCTGGAGAGCACCATGAAGCGTATCAGCACGACGGCGCCCACGATGAGCGCTGCGGCCAGGGCCAGGGCCAGAATGCCAAGCCCGACGATGGTAATCCAGCGCGTGGAGAGCGTCGAGGCCTGGTCGGCGATGGTAGCCTCGTGGTCGGCAATCTGCTGCTTCAGTGCGCCCGTCTCGTCGGCCCTCTTCATCTCGCTGACCGAGTCCTTCCATGCGATATAGTTGCTGTAGGACTGGGCCACCATGTTGGCGCTTCCGCTGCGCAGTCCGGCGGCGATGAGCGTCTTGTACACCTCGTCCACCTTGTCGTATTCCTTCTGCGCGGTCAGCCGTCCGGCCATCTGCTTGAAGGCGGCGTTGCCCTTGTCGTTCTGGCCGAAGGTGTAGTAGAAGATGGCCTTGTTGTAGAGCAGGTCGCCGGTAACGCCCTCGTCGCTGGCGGCGTTGGCGTGCGACTCCATGATGTTGAGCTGGTCTCGCGCACTCTCATACCGTCTCAGCTTCATATACATCTGCATACGCTCCTTCGTCGTCAGGTAGTGAAGGGCAGCGCCGGCGGCGGCGTTCACGTTGGCCGCCGAGACCGTCTGGTCGATGCGTCGCAGCAGGTCGAAAGCCTCCTTGTAGAGGTTGTCCTTCTGATAGTAGAGCGACGCGCCCCGCGTACCGCAGTCCACGGCCTGCTTCATCTGGCCTTTGCCGGCATAGTCCTCGAAGGCACGAATGAAGAAATAGCGCGCCGACGTGTTCTTACCGCTCTTCAGCTCGGCCTCGGCACGCTGTTCCAAATCGCTCTTCTGAGCCTCCTGTGCGAAGACGGTGGCACAGCAGAAGAGCACGTTCACAACAATCACTAAAAAAGTCCTTTTCATAGTTCCCTATATCATTTATAATAATAATGTTCTTATGTATAATATAATGTATTCAAGTTTCGCTAGTTCGCAAAGTGGCGGGCAGCAACGGCCTGAAAGGCCAGC
>CAMPCG010000389.1 GCA_946644025.1 uncultured Prevotellaceae bacterium
GCGGTAGAACTAACCACTCCCCTCCCTGCAGGGAGGGGCTGGGGGGAGGGTCTGCCGGGGGAGGGTCTGCCGGGTCTGCCGGGTCTGCTGGGTCTTGCAGATTGTTTCCACTCCTTCGACTCCTCCAGCCTGCGCTGCAGCAGCCAGGCAATGAGGGCCACGACGAAAAGCGAGGCAAACACCAGGCGCGAGCTGAACACGTGGAGCGAGCCGCCCCCCGTCACGCCAAACCACGACGCCACCTGCTCCACCAGCGGGAAGAGCAGACCCTCGCTGCCGGCACCGCCCGTGGGGGGAGCCAGCAGGGTGCCCAGGATGAGGATGACCGTGGGCCCTATGCCCCATGCCATCTGTGATATGCCGATGTTGCGACCACGGTTGCCCACCTCACTGCTCTCGGAGATGTAGGTCCACGATGCCGGCACACCGACACCCACGCTGATGCCCGTGACGAGAAAACCCGCCAGGAGCATGGCAAACGACGTGGAGAGCAGGATGCAGAGCACACCTGCCATGTAGATGAGCATGTTGTAGGTGTAGATGGCCTTGCGCCCATAGCGGTCGGCAAGGAATCCGCCGATGATGGCACCGACGGCGGCACCCAGACAGTTGGCCGAGATGGCGTTGAGCAAGCCCAGGTGGGTCTCGGCCAAGCCCAGATAGTCCTTCCACAGCGAAAGGCCGGAGGCACCCGCAACGATGGCCCCGGCATCGAGATAGTTCGTCAGAGACACGGCGATAGTGCTGCCAAGACTGCTCTTCTTCTTCATGCCTGTCTGTTTTTTGTGAATGTGCTTCTATATAACTAATAGTTATTAAGCCGCTTTGCAGTAGGAGGCGACGTGTCTCACGTCGCAACAGTCTGCTGGATTGCGACGTGAGACACGTCGCCTCCTACTTGGGCACTGCAAAAGTAATGATTTTTTCAGAAAAAAGCAGAAATACTAAGCCTATTTGTGCTTCGTTTGGAATAATTTGATTAATTTTGCAGCCAAAATTCAAACAATATGGGATTATTAGATAAGATTTTCAAGAAAAAGGAAGAAGACAATGCCGGTGGCATGGAGGACTTCATGACCCTCATACGTGTTTACTTCCAGGCCGAGATAGCTGCCGGCATGGGCATCACCAACCTCAATGCGCTGCCCGACCTGCGCGTGTTCAAGACAACCCTTCGTGTGCCCACCCAGGGCGGAAGGCTCGGCATAGGCGAGAAGGCACGCTGTAAGAAGATGCTCAAGGAGCTCTACTCCATGGACGACAACTTCTTCAAGGAGATAGACCAGAGCATCAAGCGCGGATGTCGCAAGCTGCAGGACGTGCAGACATACATGATGCAGTTTCAGACCTACGTGCAGGACGTGATGATGCTCGTGTCCAACATCATGAAGTATAAGCTGCGTATTCCCAGCATGTTCAGCAAGACACTGCAGGGAATGGTAGAGAAGACGGTACACGACATCTTCACCAAGAACGACTATACCGACACCTCTATCATGAAGACCATCGTCTCGGTGCGCGAACTGGACAAGCGACTGGGCTTCTCAGAAAAGTGGACCAGCGACTTCACCTTCCGCGTGGTGATGCTGGCCAAGAAGACGAAGCAGCCCAGCCAGCAGGGATAGCCGATAAGCCTCGACTGGAGCATCAGATAAAAAGTGTGACGTGTAGTGAAGTCCGTCTTCGCTACACGTCACACTTTTATACTCCTTAAAGGCAATCAAAGCCCCCCTCCCCTGGGGAGAGGGGTATGGGGGGCGGTTCTTAATTTTCAATCTTCATTATCGACAGGTACTTGTCGTAGGCAGCATCCCACTGAGCCTTGTCCTGCGGCTCATACTTCACCAGCTCTGTGCTGTTGGCGATGATGGCGCGCATCTGCCAGATGTCGCTCACCAAGCGTGCAGCCTTTGCCTGGAGCATGATGTTGCCGATGGCCGTACACTCCTGCGGTCCGGCCAGTACGGTGGCTCCCGTGCTGTTGGCCGTGAACTGGTTGAGGTACTTGTTGAGCGAGCCGCCGCCGATGATGTGTAGCACGTCGAGGCGGAAGGGCGCAAACTCCTGCAGCCACTGGAATACCTGGCGATAGCGCAGTGCCAGCGAGTCGAAGATGCAGCGGCACACCTCGGCGGGAGTCTCGGGCACGGGCTGGTTGGTCTGTCGGCAGTACTGCTGTATGGCTCCTATCATCGATGCCGGTGCGGCAAACGCCTGGTTGTCGGGGTTGATGATGCTGCGGAAGGGCTCCACCGTCATGGCCTGGCCCTGCAGCTCGGGGTGCGACAGCTTGCGCACCTCCTCGGGCCACTCCAGGCGGCAGCGCTCGTAGAGCCACATGCCGCAGATGTTCTTCAGGAATCGTGTAGTGCCCTCTATGCCGCCCTCGTTGGTGAAGTTGCGCTCGTAGCTCAGGTTGCTGATGATGGCGTCCTTCGTCTCAATGCCCATGAGGCTCCATGTGCCGCTGGAGAGGTAGGCAAACTTCTCGTCCTTGGCGGGCACGGCGGCGACGGCACTTCCCGTGTCGTGGCCGGCCACGGCAATGACGGGCACTGCTCCAAGGCCCGTGAGCCGCTGCACCTCGTCGGTGAGCACGCCGATGACCGTTCCCGGCTGCACCATCTTGCCGAACTTGGACCGGCTCAGGCCCAGCGAGGCCAGCAGGCGCTCGTCGAGCTGCTTCGTACGGGGGGCGAGCAGCTGCGAGGTCGAGGCGATGGTGTATTCGCACACCTCGTTGCCCGTCAGCATCCACGACAGGGCGTCGGGCACGAAGAGTATCTTCTTGGCCTGGAGCAGCGCCGTGTTCTGCTCGCGGCGCATGGCGTAGAGCTGGAAGATGGAGTTGAAGTTGAGGAACTGTATGCCCG
>CAMPCG010000390.1 GCA_946644025.1 uncultured Prevotellaceae bacterium
AACCGGGGACCCACGCATTACGAATGCGTTGCTCTACCAACTGAGCCATATCGGCTTATCGCTTAATTGCGGCTGCAAAGGTAAGTATTTTTTCCATTCCCCGCAAATTTTTCCTCCTTTTTTTTGAAAATACATTAAAAAAGCAGCGCCGATGGCTCCTTTTCGGAATATTCTTCCTACCTTTGCCCTCACTACACATCTTTAATTATATGCGATTCAAAGTTTTTCTTTATGGTCTCGTCCTTTTCTGCGGCTTGACAGCGAAAGGACAGAATGTGGAGGGATTTCGTATCGACACCCTCAGTAACGAAGTGTTCAGTCAGATGCAGGGCAAGAGCTATCCCGAAGGATGCACGGTGGCACGTGCAGACCTGCGTCTTCTCAGTGTGCTCCACTGCGATGCCGACGGGCAGGTGAAGCAAGGCTGGCTGGTGTGCAACAAAGCCATTGCCGACGACCTGCTCGACATCTTCCGCCAGCTCTACGAAGCGCGCTACCCCATAGAGCGCATGACACCCATCGACGACTATGACGCCGACGACGAGCACTCTATGACGGACAATAACACGTCGAGCTTCTGCTTCCGCCAGATTTCGGGAAGCAAGAACCTGTCGAAGCACGCACTGGGAATGGCCGTTGACATCAACCCCCTGTACAACCCCTGCGTCAGGAAGAAAGAGGGCAAGACCATCGTAGAGCCCGCCGCCGGAAAACGCTATGCCAACCGCCGGAAGTCGTCGCCCTACAAGCTGAAACGCGGCGACCTGTGCCACCGCCTCTTCATGGAGCGCGGATTCAAATGGGGAGGCGACTGGAACTCGCTGAAAGACTACCAACACTTTGAGCGATAACTTTTTAACAACTTTTATTGCCGCTATATCCTTAAATTATAGTACCTTTGTCGGCAGAACAGCATGTTAACCCTTAAATATCATCTTACTATGTTACAAGACAAAGACCTAAAACAGATTGCCCAGCGAGGCATCAGTGAAGAGCAAATCAAGACCCAGTTACACCAGTTTGAGACCGGCTTCCCCTTCCTCCGCCTGGAGGCTGCCGCTGCCGTGGGACGTGGCATCGTGGCCCCCTCAGAGGCTGAACGCCAGCAGTATGTCAGCGCCTGGGAGCAGTATAAGGCCCAGGGCCGGCGCATCGTGAAGTTCGTCCCGGCCAGCGGTGCCGCCAGCCGCATGTTCAAGAACATGTTCGCCTTTGTGGATGCACCCTACGACGTGCCCACCACCGACTTCGAGAAGAAATATTTCGACGAGATAGAGCACTTCGCCTTCTACGACGCCCTCGATGCCGTGTGCCTGAAGAACGAGGGTAAGGGCATCAAGGCCCTTCTGGCCGAAGGACGCTACAAGGCAGTGGCCGCCAACATGCTTCGCAAGGAAGGCCTGAACTACGGTCAGCTGCCAAAGGGTATGCTCCTCTTCCACAAGTATGCCGAGGGGGCTCGCACGCCCATGGAGGAGCACCTCGTGGAGGGCGCACTCTACGCCGCCAGCAACGGCGAGGCCCACGTCCACTTTACCGTCTCTCACGACCACCTGGAGTTCTTCCGTCAGAAGGTGGCCGAGAAGGCCGGAGGCTTTGCCGAGAAGTATGGCATCAAGTACGACATCACCTTCTCCGAGCAGAAACCCTCTACCGACACCATCGCCGCCAATACCGACAACACCCCCTTCCGCGAGGCCGACGGCTCCTTGCTCTTCCGCCCCGGAGGTCACGGCGCGCTCATTGAGAACCTTAACGAGATAGAGGCCGACGTGGTGTTCATCAAGAACATTGACAATGTGGTGCCCGACCGCCTGAAGCCTGAGACCGTAGAGTGGAAGCAAGTCATTGCCGGTGTGCTCGTCACCCTGCAGCAGAAAGCCTTCGACTATCTGCGCATCCTCGACCACGGTGCCACCGAGGCCCAGCTGCAGGAGATTGCCCGGTTCGTGAAAGACTGCCTCTGCGTAGACCCGAAGGACAACGTTGTCGATGCCGGCTACTTGCGCCGCAAGCTCGACCGACCCATGCGCGTCTGCGGCGTGGTGAAGAATGTGGGAGAGCCCGGCGGCGGCCCGTTCCTCACCTATAACCAAGACGGCACCGTTTCCCTGCAGATACTCGAGAGCTCG
The DNA here is from genome assembly GCA_946644025.1 of uncultured Prevotellaceae bacterium. The sequence goes on from CAMPCG010000390.1 coordinate 2,133, forward strand.
CAGATAGACACCCAGAACGAGGAGTACATGAAGATGTTCACCCAGGGCACGCACTTCAACCCCGTAGACCTGGTCTGCGCCGTGAAGGACTACCTGGGCAAGCCTTACCACCTGCCCGACTTCGTAGACAAGACCACGGGCTTCATCTCCTCGAAGTCGAAGGGCGGCAAGGAGCTGAAGGCACTCGAGCTGCCCGGCCTCTGGAACGGTGCCATGAGCGACTGGTCGACCGTCTTCGTAGAGGTGCCCCTCGGAACCTTCAATCCCGTGAAGACCGTTAACGACCTGTTGCGCCCGCAGCATCAGGGATAGTCCGTGGCGCTCGCAACATCAGGCATAGCCACCTCTCAGGGGGTGGCTTTTGTTTTTTCCCTGACTTCGGCTGTTTTAATATTTTTCTAAATTCCGCAGCACTTTAGTTTAACTGTTTTTATAAGTTCCTAAGGTGCTCATGAACACAGGCCAGCTTGTGGCAGGAGAGTCTTACGACCTTGATTTCGACCACCAGTTCATCGAGACGGAGAAGTACGATGCGAAGATGACCTACAAGAAGTTCACGGGCTACAGTCCCGGCGTGGCCGTCATTGGCGACCTCATCGTGGGTATAGAGAACCGCGACGGCCGCTCGGCCCTAGGGACGCTTTGCAAGCAAAGAATGCCAACGTACGTTTCCACCAGCAGGACACGCTGGAGCGCATCTTCTCGAATC
>CAMPCG010000391.1 GCA_946644025.1 uncultured Prevotellaceae bacterium
AAGATTATCAAGACGGACAGAAGTGTCTCGCCGACCTCTACATCGTGTTCAAGGTGGTGCCCGAGTTTGCCACGTGGGATGCCCAGGCCATCGGCTCCACCCACCTCTACAACGTCAGCTGGCACAACGACCAGAACTGGAAGCGCTCTGTGCGCCGCGACCTCTACAAGGACCGGAACCAGGAGGGCCGCACGCAGAACACCAACACCGCCGGTCACCCCGCTGGTTATGACAACGACGGCGAGGGCTCGCTGAGCGTTCTCACTGGCGACCTCTACAACGCGAATCCCAACCCTGGCTACGTGCCCATGAAGTTCACCTACGTCACCCTGCTCACCGGCAACCATGCGCCCAGCCTTATCAACGAGGCGCGCACCACGAGGGGCAGCGTGCAGACGGGCGGCTACCTCATCGACCCGAATCAGACCGAGCTGATGAGCGATACCAGCCCTGTGGACAACAAGGAGTCGAGTAAGGCTACCGACGACATCCGCTACGATATGCTTGTGCGCTATGGCACCCACGCCCAAGGCGGCGAGGGATGCTTCGGCCACCGCAGCAAGTCGAGGGGAGCCGGTGGTTGGGGTTGGGTCAACGACAGGCGAACTGCCGAGCAGATGGCACAGTTCAACAACGGCAGGGCCTTCGACGTGGAGAAGTTCTACGGCAACATCTGTAAGGAAATTTACTTCAAGCCCCAGGCCGAGCTGCTGCGCCAGCAGCGACTCACCTACGAGAAGGCGTGGGTGGAGAAGGAGCTGGTGGCAAACAAGTGGTACCTGGCCGCCTCGCCGCTGAAGAGCACCTACGCCGGCGATATGTACGTGCCCACGTCGATGAACGACCTCTCGATGGAGACGCCCGCCACGAAGGCCGGACGACAGATGACCGAGGCCTTCCAGCCCATCAGTTTCAACCAGACGGCTGTCAGCGTCACCGACGGCACCGCCACCTCCACGCCGGCCTACAGCCGCACGAAGTACCCCATCTACCAGCGGTCGTGGAGTGAAGACGGCTCGAAGGTCTATACCAAGCAGAACGACACCCGCGCCACCGACTACAGCGCCAACCTGGACTACCAGAGCGTCAGCGAGACGCTCTTAGAGTGGAGCCACACGTATAATGATGTGCAGGTGCCCTACAGCAGCGCCACCACCGTGGACAAGGTCTCCGTGCCTATGGGCTTCAGCATCCGTGCCAACCGCAAGGTGCAGAAGATTGGCGATGACGACGTGCCCGCACTCATCCGTCTGCCTAAGGCCGACGACACCTATCAGTACTACGACTGGAGCGACGCCGGCAGCACGCCCGCCGGCGGCGAGCAGACGGTGAGCAAGCCTCAGGCTCAGCTGACGAACAGCATCAACGGCACGGCGTGGAACTACGAGCAGCCCATGCAGTACCGCTTCATCACCGATGACGCGTCGAAGGAGAACTCTACGCAGGGTGCCATGGAGTTCAACATCAGCGACCTGCAGAGTCAGGGCGACTACGTGCTGGTGGGCAACCCCGTCGTGTCGTCGCTCAACATGGGTGAGTTCTTCAAAGGCAATCCGAACCTGACACACACCGGCGATGATCCCTTGGTCGACGGCACCACCAGCTACAGCTATTGGACCTACGAGGGTGGACAGGCAAAGGCATTCCTTGTGGACAAGACCACCACTACGCATTACGTCACCGTCGATGGCAACGAGGAGGAGGAAAAGACGTACACCTACGTCATCACCAGTGGCGGGAATACCGAGGTGGGTACCATCCGTCCCCTGCAGGCCTTCTTTGTGAAGAAGGGCACGGCCGACAAGATTTACTTCACCCGCAACATGAGCATCGACGGTAACTTCCCGGTGAACAACGGCACTTCCTCTGGCACTGGCAATGGCGACGGCGGCTCAAGTACTGAGCCCTCGCGTCCCTTCGGCGTGACGCTCCGCGCCGTCTGCGGCCAGGGAGGCAGCAGCGCCACCGTCAGGGTGAACGACACTGCCGGCGATGACTTTGCCGAGGGCGAGGATGTGGAGACACTCTTCGACTCGAACCTCGCCGACGTGCCGATGGTCTACACCGTGGCAGGCGGACAGGCCGTGAGCATCGACCAGCGCCCGCAGCTCGACCTCGTCTCCTTCGGCGTCGTGCAGGCAAAGGACGAGCCGGTAGAGGTGACGGTGACCACCCAACACGCTTCACCCACCACCCAACAGCTCTACTTCATCGATGCCCTCACCGGCGAGCAGACACCGCTGGCCGACGGCTCGAAGGTGACGGTGCAGCCTAATGACTATGGCCGCTACTTCATCAGCGCCACGACCGGCGTGCAGTCGAAGACCGACATCGAGCATGGCATCGTCATCAGCGTGCGCCAGCAGGAGGTGACGGTGACGGCCGTGGGCGGACAGCTGAGCAAGGTCAGCGCCACGACGCTGGGCGGCATCAAGTCCTTCAACAGCCGCGGCGGCCTCGACACGCAGTGCCGCTTTAAGCTGGCCAAGGGCGTCTACATCATCCAGGCAAGCACCACCAACGGACAGCAGCGCCAGCTGAAGGTGGTGGTGGAGTAAAGGGCCACCCCCGGCCCCTCCCCCTTCCCCCTTTTGGGGGAAACAGAGGGGCTGGGGGAGGGGTGCGCCATTGTAAGCCGCCGCTCTGAGGGCGTGGCGTGTCAAAATACGCTTCGCGTCTTACCAAAACAAAAGAAAACAGGAAAAACAAAAGAAAACAATGTTGTTTTTTCTTGTTTTCTTTGTTTTTGTCGGTTTTTGAGAGAACGCTTTAGCGTATTTATTCGTTTTGACACACCTTCCTGGGGGG
>CAMPCG010000392.1 GCA_946644025.1 uncultured Prevotellaceae bacterium
CCAGAAGGGCGACGTGAACGGCGACGGCGCAGTAGACGTGGCCGACATCTCGACGGTCATCACCATCATGGCCGAAGGCTCCGCCACTATTCCCGGAGCGTCAGCTCCGGGCAAGGCCGACGTCAACGGCGACGGAACGGTAGACGTGGCCGACATTTCCACCATCATCTCTATCATGTCTGAATAGAAACGACGCCCAAGGGGTATGAAGAAAGCCATTCTATTACTATCACTGGCGGCGGCCGCCTTTGCCACCGCTTCCGGCCAGACCAGCTTCACGCAGCCCGCCACCGTCTACGTCATGCACAGCAGCGGCAACCACCTGGAGTGCGGCACCGACGACGGCGGATGGATAGAGGCACCGACGACGGACAGCCCGCAGCAGATGACGCTGACACCCACCGGCCAGGGCTACTACACCGTCCAGGTGGCCGGAGCAGAGAAGTATCTCTCGCAGTCGGGGCAGTGGAACTCGAAGTTCACCGACGACGGCTCGGCCGACGAGGCACAATGGACCATCGAGCCGGCATCGGGACAGTACGTGAGGCTGCGCTGCAAGTCAAACGGCAAGTGTCTGGGCACCGACAGCAACGACGCCCACCAGAAGGTCTACACCGACAAGAGCGGACAGGACACGAAGCACCTGTGGTTCTTCAGCGACAAGGCCGACGACGTGCCGCCCGTCGACACGCTGCGCTACAAGGTCTTCCCGCAGGTGGTGCGACAGCACTTCGACGGCTGGGGCGTGTCGCTCTGCTGGTGGGCCGGACAGTGTGGCAAGTGGTCCGACGCCAAGATTGACCAGATAGTAGACTGGCTCGTCAGCCCCACAGGGCTTAACTACACCCACTTCCGCTATAACATAGGCGGAGGCGACGACCCGCAGAACCGCAACTGCGACCTTCACCACATGGGCCGCGGCAAGGGGCTGCGCGCCGAGATGGAGGGATTCAAGGACTTCAGCGGCGACGAATACCACTGGGACCGCGACGCCGCTCAGCGAAAGATTATGCTCAAGATTAAGGAGAAGCGGCCCGACGCCGTCTTCGAGGCCTTCAGCAACTCCTGCCCCTACTACATGACCTACAGCGGATGCGTCAGCGGAAACACCGACGGAGGCAAGGACAACCTCAAGCCCGAGTACTACGAGGAGTTTGCCCACTATCTCGTCGACGTGTGCAAGCACTACAAGGACGAGTACGGCATCGAGTTCAAGACGCTCGAACCCTTCAACGAGTCGGTCACCAGCTTCTGGTATGCCAACGGCCCTCAGGAGGGCTGCCACTTCGACTATCAGTCGCAGGTAGAGTTCATCCGCGTGCTCGACCCCATCCTGCGCGCGTCGGGCCTCAGCACGGTCATCTCGGCCTCCGACGAGACCAACGTGGGCCTGTCGGTGCAGGGATTCAAGGAGTATCAGAGCGCTGGCGTGCTGCCGATGGTGGGACAGTGGAACACCCACACCTACCAGGGCAGCAAGGGCGACCGCGCCCGTCTGGCCATGCTCGCCCACCAGGCCAACAAACCGCTGTGGATGAGCGAGACAGGCTCCGGCGGCAGCGGCATCGGCGGCAACCTCGCCATGGCCCAGCGACTCTTCGACGACATGCGCTACCTGCAGCCAGAGGCCTGGATAGACTGGCAGTACATGGAGGAGGCCAACGACCAGTGGTGTACCATTCAGGGCAGCTTCGCCGACCAGACCTACAAGAAGGTGAAGAACTACTACGTGCGCCAGCACTGCTCGCGCTTCATCCGCCACGGCTACGACATCATCACCTCGCTCTGTCCCCAGTCGCTCGCCGCCGTCAATGCCGACCGCGACACGCTGGTGCTCGTGCTGCTCAACGAAGGGGGAAAGACCATTCACGACATCGACCTCTCCCTCTTCACCGACGCAGCCACCGCTCCCGGCTCGTCAGCTTCGTTCCTCGCCGGCGCCACCGTCTACCGCACCTCGGCCACCGCGAGCCTCTCCAAGGCCACTATTCCCGGAGCGTCAGCTCCGGGTCCCGACGGCACCACCGCCTCCCGCACCTCGGCCACCGCGAGCCTCTCCAGGGCCACTATTCCCGGAGCGTCAGCTCCGGGTCCCGACGGCCTCTCCCTCGACGGCAGCCGCCTGACCGTAGCCATGCCCGCCCAGTCCATCGCCACCGTCATCCTGCCGGTACGCAGCGCCGCCCTAAGCCCCGACCAGCTACTCAGCCACGGAGGCGAGTACCTCATCGTCCCCCGCCACGAGACCACGCAAGCCGTCACCGCTACAGGCAGCCGCGTCACCATTCAGGACATAGACTACGGCGACGCACAGCGGTGGACGCTCACCGCCACGGGCAGCGGCACCTACACCCTGCAAAACGCCCTGGGGCTGCGCCTCACCGCCCACCGGGCCAGCAACAGCACGTCGCTGACAGCCCAAAAGTCGCAGGTCAGCGAGCAGGACTTCTACATCGACCCGGTGGACTATCCCTTCTTCAAAATCCTGGCCAGCAAAGGGCGCACCCACGGCCTGGACCTGAGCAACGAGTCGACAGCCGCCGGCACCACCATCACCGTATGGCAATATGACGACGGCAACCCCACGCCCATACACCGCCAGTGGACGCTCCTGCCACTCAACACCATGCAGACGGCCAACGGAATTGAGACCGTGGGCGACACGACGACGACACAGCACGACGGATGCTACGACCTGCAAGGCCGCAAAATAGAATATCGGAAATCCGCAAACCGCCAATTACGTAAGGGTCTCTACATCATCGACGGAAAGAAGATGGCAGTGAGTGAGAGGTGAGGGGGCTTT
>CAMPCG010000393.1 GCA_946644025.1 uncultured Prevotellaceae bacterium
CGTCTATGCCGACGAGCCGCGCATCGAGGTAAAGCCCTACTACGGACTGGCCGTCGACTTCGCCCGCCAACAAGGCGCACGCTTCATCGTCAAGGGCGTGCGCTCGGTGAAGGACTTCGAATACGAGCGCGAACAGGCCGACATCAACCGGCTCATCACCGGCGGAGAGGTGGAGACCATCCTCCTCTACGCCGAACCGCAGCTGAGCAGCATCTCCTCTTCGATGGTGCGCGAGCTGCAGCACTTCGGAGTGGACACGTCGCAGTTCGTGGCCGAAAAAAGAAAATAAATAGAAAAACGTTTGGTTCTTTTCAGGAAAGTCGCTAAATTTGCAGACGAAAAGAACTATAAAGACACATTATATGGCACAAGTTTCAATGACCATCCACATGGACGAGAGGCTAAAAGCCTCGTTCGACTCACTTTGCGCCGAGATGGGCATGAGTGCCAACAAGGCAATGAACAGCCTGGCACAGTTCTTCATTATAACGAAGAAGATGCCTATAGACGACACTACCGCTAACACCCGCACCTATTTGCGCGGCTTGGAAGCATTCTATGCTTTACGCGCAGAAGCAAGGAAGAATGAGCTTACGGACATGTCGCTTGACGAGATAAACGAGGAAATCAGGCGCACAAGGGAGGAGCGTAGTAAAACAGCAGAGGCATGATTTATGCAGTCATTGACACCAACGTACTGGTCTCAGCCATATTCTCTCATCATGCCGATGCTGCAACAGTCAGGGTCATAGAAGCACTGATGCAAGGAAAATTCGTACCTCTCTACAACGAAGAAATCATTGAAGAGTACGACAACGTGCTGCACCGAGCAAAGTTCGGATTTTCTGACTGGAAGATAAAAATGTATTTGGAGGTGTTTGTCGAAAGAGGTGTCAGAACAGCACGGGTAGCGAGCAGCGAGTACTTTCCCGACCCGAAGGACGTGGTGTTCTACGAAGTGGCGCTGTCTAAAGAGAACGCCTATCTTGTAACTGGCAACCAAAGGCACTTCCCTAAGACTCCCATTGTGGTGACTCCTGCTGAAATGATGGAGATTTTGGAAAAGGACAACTAAGGAAGGCTTTTGCTACAGCATGTTCATGTGGGAGGATGAGCTCTAATTCAAAATGCTATGATAACTTACAACAGCGAAAACGTGAAGATGCCGGCCCTGCGCCGCCGTGACACCTCAGCCTGGATTAAGCGGGTGGCAGCGGGCTACGGCAAGCGCGTGGGAGAGGTGGGCTACCTCTTCTGCGACGACGAGAAGATACTGGAGGTGAACCGCGAGTTCCTCGGCCATGACTACTACACCGACATCATCACCTTCGACTACTGCGAGGGCGACGTGCTCAACGGCGACATCGTCATCTCGCTCGACACCGTGCGCTCGAACGCCCAGCAGCTGGAGAAGGACTACGACGACGAGCTGCACCGCGTCATCATACACGGCATCCTGCACCTCTGCGGCATCAACGACAAGGGCCCCGGCGAACGCGAGAAGATGGAGGCCGCCGAGAATCAGGCCTTGGCGATTCGCCTGTAACGCAATCTTATCTTGGAAATTTGTTTGCGCACGCGGTAAAGTGCAACTGCCCATCCGCGTGTGAGGATGCTTTGTGGCCGCAGGTGGGCGAAGTGCAGGGTCTGGCCGGCGTAATAATAATATAAGTGGTATAGCGGGTGGACGCAGTTGCGCTGCCAGGGCTTGGGGTGCGACACGTAGTGTATCACCGCGGGGTCGGCCTTGTGGGCAAGGGCGTTGCGTTTGTCGGCGGCATAGTCGTTCACCACCCGTCCGTCCACGCGGTCGCAGTGCAGGGGGTAGTCGGCATCAAACACGTTCGACGTCATGTTCCACTGCGCCTCCAGCGGCAGGTACTGGTCGTGGAGCACGGCGTTGAGAGTGTCCTGGTCGTGAAATTTTATGCGGTCATAGTTGCGGGCGATGTAGTCCATGAGCTGGCGGCTCACGTCGTGCTGGCGGAAGTAGTCCACATTGAAGAGCGTCACCCCGGCATTGAAATAGCCATAGGCCATGGGGTAGCCCAGCCTGGCAGCCTCACGCCCAAAGCCCACCGACGGCACGGCGGCCAGGGCATAGCCCGTGAGGTCGGTGGCCCAGAGGTCGGCAATGGAGTGGTTCACCACGATGTCGCAGTCCAGGTAGAGCACCTTGCCCACCTCGGGCGGCAGCAGCTCGGGAATGAGCAGACGGTAGTAGGTGGCACGGCTGATGTGGGCCAGCTCGGCTCCTGCCGGCATGGGGAAACGGTCGATGACCGAGGAATCGACGTTGCAGAAATGCACCTTTCCGCCATGCGCCGCCACCTCCTCAGCGATGACGCGCTCACTCTCGGCGGCCAGACCCTCGGTGAGCACGTAGACGGTGGCGCCGCCGTTGTTTATAAGCAAAGAGACGAGCATCACGCAGCAATGCTGCACGAAATTGTCATCGGTGGCACAGACTATATTCATTGGACATTAACTATTGTGCGTGCAAAAATACAAAAAAAGCCTGTGACCGCGAAATATTTGGGGAAGATTAACGAAACTCGGACGAAAATATTGGGCCAGTATATACACATTTCAGCGGAGGCGCAGGATGCCTACGAGCAGGGCTGCGCGCAATACAGGATTACTTGTAGGTATGTTCTATAAATTACGATAATTATGCGCAGCCGCTCCCCTCCCTTCAACTACCCTTTATACACATCTTGGTAACGGCTGGAAGATGCCGTAGGCATCAGATAAGGGTAGCCAGCCATGCAGCCGTGCCGTAGGTACGGCGAAATG
>CAMPCG010000394.1 GCA_946644025.1 uncultured Prevotellaceae bacterium
GCGGGGGTTGTAGGCCTGAACGCTCGAGTGTGTGACGACGAAGAGAGCCTCGACATTTTCCTTGTTCGATGCAGCGTTGTACTCGTCGAACACGTCCTCAATCTCGTCGTACAGGCGCACGCCGAGTGTGGCCTGGTTGGCGATGAGGTAGTCGGCAGCATCCTTGGCCTTGTTCAGCAGCTCCGTCTTCTTGGCGTTGTCAATGGCGTCGCAGTAGCCGATGGGGTCGGTGTAGGTGCTGTAGGTCAGTGCGGCCTTAGCCATCAGGTGGTAGGCAGCGGCACGAGTGACGTGTCCACGCACTTCCTGAGCTACAGGCAGGTTGGCGATGGCAAACTCCAGGTCCTTCAGAATCACGTCATAGAAGTCGTTGACCTTGCTCATGGGCAGGTCGGTGACGGGACTCGTGATGGGCGTGGTGGGCAGATACTTGCCGCCCCAGTACTCAACGATGTTGAACAGACAGTGGGCACGCAGGAAGTGAGCCTCGGCCACGAGCGCATTCTTCTTGGCCTCGTCGAGCCCCTTCACCTTGTCGGCATAGAGGATGGCGGCGTTGCACTGGCTCAGACAGCCGTAGAAGCCGCTGTAGGCCTCGTGGAACATAGAGGTGGTGGCACCGAAGTCGTTGCTGTAGATGAGTGCGCGGCTCCAGTTGCCGTTCGAGCCGCCTTTGACGTCCTGCCAGATGTCGGTGCCGGCCTCAGAGGTGATGATATAGGTGTCTTCTGCCTGTCCGTAGATGATGCGCACCAAATCGAAATAGCATCCGTTGACGAGCTTCTCATATCCGCTGGCAGTAGACCATTCCTGAGCGGTGGAGATGGCCGAAGGGTTCTCCTCGTCCAGACTGCAGCTGCTGAAGGAGAGCATGCTGCTGGCTGCAAGAGCCATAAATAAATATTTCTGTTTCATAATGATAGTCGTTGCTTGATTAGAATGTGACATTGATACCGAAAACGAACTGCTTAGACAGCGGAGCGTCGTCGTCGTCGCCACCCTTCTCGAGGTCGTAGTTCTTCAGATACTTGTTCTTGGCGAAGATGAAGGGGTTGCTGGCCGTGGCATAGACGCGCAGGTTGTTGATGTGCAGTGCCTTGAGTGCGCTCTTGGGCAGCGTGTAGCCCAGGGTGATGTTCTTCACCTTGATGTACGAGCCGTCGAAGTAGTTGAGCGACGAGGAGCCGTTCTGCTGGTAGGGGTCCTGGCTGGCGTTCATGTCGGGGCGCGGATAGCGGGCACCCTGGTTTTCGGGAGTCCAGTAGTCACAGATGGCGGGCGAGGGCGACAGACCGTCGAGGCGGTACCAGCCGGTCAGTCCGTAGCTTATGGTGTGACCCCAGCGGGCAATGAGCTGGAAGCTCAGGTCGAAGTCCTTGAAGAAGAACGCGTTGGTCATGCTGGCCGACCAAGAGGGGTCGGCGTGGCCGATGACCATGTAGTCGTCCTTGGTGATTTTCTTGTCCACGTTGCCTTCCTCGTCGGGCTTGTCGTAGACGCGAATCTGTCCGGGCTTGGCGCCATACTCGGCAGCCTCGGCTTCCTGTGCGGTGCCCCAGATGCCCTCGTACTGATAGAGGTAGTAGGTGTGCACGGGCTGGCCCTTGATGAGGTAGTAGTCTCCAAACTGCAGCGGGTCGTCGCTGGTGGTCTTCACCACCTCTTCCTTATTGGTAGAGAAGGTGAACGCCGTGTTCCACTTGAAGTCCTTGGTCACGATGTTGCGGCTGTTGATGGCCAGTTCAAAGCCAGTGTTGCGGGTCTTGCCCACGTTGCTCCAGATTTTGAACGGGCTTGAGGCGTAGCCACCGGTGGCGTAGGGCAGCGACTTCTGGTAGAGCAGGTCCTTGGTGGTGGTGCGATACCAGTCGGCCACAACCTCCAGTCGGCCGTTGAAGAAGCCCATGTCGAGACCAACGTCAATCATCGACGACTTCTCCCATCCCAGGTCGAGGTTGGCCACGTTCTGCGAGTAGCCGCTGTAGGGCTGGGGCACGTCCTGGAAACCGATGGTGCCCGTGCGCGAGTAGTCGAGGGTGGCATATTCGGCGGCGCCGGCGTTACCGGTGACACCGTAGCTCAGGCGCAGCTTCAGGTTCGACAGCCACGACTCTGTGCTCTTCATGAAGGCCTCGTCGCTGATGCGCCATGCGAAGGCGGCAGCGGGGAAGAAGTCCCACTTCTTGCCGTCGGCCAGCATCGACGAGCCGTCCCAGCGTCCGCTCAGGGTGAAGAGGTAGCGGCCCAGCAGGCTGTAGTTCACGCGTGCGGCATACGACATGGTCTGGCTCTGCACGTAGCTCGAACCCACCTGCGGTGTGCCAGTGCCGGCACCCAGGTTGTGGTAGGCATAGCTGTTCTCGTCGAAGTTGTAGGCCGTGGCAATGCTGTACTGGCGGCGGCGCTTCTCCCAGTCGGTGACGCCCGTGAACACGAAGTCGTGGGCCTCGCCCAGCTTCAGGTTGTAGGTCAGGATGTTCTGCCACTGGTAGTTGTAGACAAACGTGTTGGGTGTCGAGGCGGTCGAGCCGGTGGCCAGGCCGTTGAACGACTTGTTGCCCACGAAGGTGCCCTGAGCCGTGTTGCGGAACTGTCCGCCGAGAATCGACTTCAGCGAGAGCCCTGCCACGGGCTTCACCTCAACGTAGGCCTGCGGCGTCACGTTCAGCGTCTTCGTGTTGTTCACGTATTCGCCTGGGTTCATGTCGGCCAGCGGGTTGATGTCGGCCGGGTTGCCGCCCACGGGGTAGACCACCATGTCGCCGTTCTCATCGTAGGGC
>CAMPCG010000395.1 GCA_946644025.1 uncultured Prevotellaceae bacterium
AAAACAAAAAAAAACAAGAGAAAACCATATGGTTTTCTCTTGTTTTTTTTTGTTTTGATTTGTTTTGTATGGAGTGCGAAGCACTTATAACACACCCGCTTGTTTTGCCTTGATTTGTTTTGTAAAGGTGCGTAGCGTTTGGCGCTGCTTCATCTCATTGAGACGGTCGCGCACCTCCCGACGCGAAAGCAGAATCTGGTAGCGGTAGACGGCGCAGGCCAGACAGAAGTAGACAAAGGTCTGCAGCCAGAGGATGCGGTACTCGGGCAGCACGTCGCCGATGGTGGCCCCCATGCTGTTCAGACGCACGTAGGCCCGCACGCCGAAGGTGGAGGGGAAAAGCCATGAGACGCCCTGCCAGAAACCGCTGATGTTGGACTGCGGCCAGGAGATGCCCGTCAGGAAGAGCAGCGGCACGGAGATAAACACCATGAGCAGCATGACGTTCTCACGATAGCGCACCAGACAGGAGACGACCATGCCGAAGAAGATGCAGGCCAGCGTGTAGGGCAGCATGATGGCCAGCAGCGACTGCCACGTGGCCAGCTGGGGGAAGTGGAACAGGTGGGGCACGACGACGGTGAGCCACGTGCCCATGAGGGCGTAGATCATGAAGTAGCAGAGGGCCTTACCGCCAACGATGCGGAAGATGCCGTTGTAGTGGCGGTTGACGGGAATGAGCTGGCGGTAGCGGTTCTGCTCGCGTGCCGTGCCGGCCGACAGGCCGATGCCCAGCACCAGCGTCTGCTGCAGGATAAGCATCAGCACGCCGGGCAGGATGAACGACCCGTAGCCACCGCTGGGACTGAAGATGGGCACGTCGGCATAATCCAACGGACGGGCGGCGATGACCTCTTCGCGAGCGGTGAAGTGCCCACCCATCTTGGTTTGCAGCTCGCTGCCCATCTGCATGGAGACGAGCTGGGCGGTCTGGAACAGGGCCTTATAGGTGAGCATGAGCGACATGTCGCAGTAGACGCTGACGGTGGCCTGCTCCATGCGGTTCAGCCGCTCGTCGAAGTCGGAAGGAACAAGATAGACGCCCTTGACCAGCTGGCGGCTGACCAGCGAGCGCGCCTCGTCGAGGTCCTGGGCGTAGTAGGCCAGGCGCACGTCGGGCGAGGCATCGCATAGGCGCAGGAACTGCCGCGAGAGGCTGGAGTGCGACTGGTCGACGACGGCGACGGGCACCTCGTGGACCGTCTCATTGTTGTAAATCCAGGAGTAAAGCAGCGGGTACAGCAGTGGCACAAGGATGAAGAAGATGAGCACTCCCTCATCGCGAACCACCTGCTTCATCTCCTCGCGCCAGATGAAAGCGGCGTCGACAAGCGCCTCGTGCAGGTTATGGAATATAGACATACGTCAGCATTGCATTCTTAATCTTACGGACGACCAGCCAAGGCAGCAGGATGAAGGCCACCATGGCGGCTATGTGGAACCACGCCTCGAGCAGCGGGAAGCCGTTGAAGACGCAGATTTGGTAAATCATGTAGTAATGGCGCAGGGGGAACAGCCACGAGCCGGCCTGCAACGGACCGTCCATGCCCATGACGGGGAAGGCCGAGCCGGCCATGGAGAAGCTGAGCACGGCCCACAGCGAGCAGATGCTCATCGACATGCGCAGCGACGGCATCAGTCCGAAGGCAAAGATGCCGAAGCCCTGAGCGGCAAGCACCTGCAACAGCGGGAGCAGGAGCAGCATCCAGGGCGAGCCAAGATGGGGAAAGTGGAGCACGTAGAAGACGTAGTACTCGTAGCCGTAGGCCATAGCCAGGAAGATGAGCGTCTGAGGCAGGAACTTGCCCAAGAGGGCCACACTGATGCGACCACCGGCCATCTGGAGCCACTCGTGCGAGGTGCCGAACTTCAGCTCCGTGCCGAGCGAATAGGCCGAGATGAGGAAGATGAACAGCATGAGCATGCCGGGCACCAGAACGGTAGAGAGGTAGGCGTTGTAGCTGGTCCAGGGGTTGGCAATCTGGTGCAGGTCTATGCGGATGGGCTGCAACAGTGTCTGTATCTGCTGGGGCGTGGCACCCTTGGCGCTGAGCGTGGCCTGCCCGACGGCGGCAGAGCCCAGCGTAGAGATGGTCTTCAGGTCCTTCATGAGCAAGGCTCCGGCGGCCAGCGTGGTGTAGCTGTAGTAGTACGACACCTTGGGCTGGCGGCTGGAGAGCAGGGCATCAGTGGTCCCCTTCGGAATATAGAGGAAGCCGTAGATCTTGTTCTGCTGAATGGCCCGGCGCGCCTCGCTGACCGACGGGTAGTGGGCCACGACGTGCGACATCTGGAAGCCGTCGAGGCGGCGCACCAGCGAGCGCGACGTCGACGTGTTGTCAAGGTCGACCACACCCACGGGCATCTCCGTGGGCAGACCGTCGCTCATCAGGCTGGTGAAGAAGAACATCACCAGCAGCGGGAACACCACCATGCAGAAACCGTAGATGGGGTTGCGCGTCAGAATGCGGAGCTCGCGGAGGACTATGCTATAGACTTTACGAACCATCACTTAATTATCAGCGACATGCCGGGACGCAGACCGTCGAGCTTCTCCAGCGGACGGGCCTTCACCTCAAACGTCTTCAGGTCGTACTGGCCGTTGGCCTTGGTAGCCTTCCATACGGCATACGAGCCCTGGTCCTTCATGTAATAGACCTTCATGCGGATGCTTTTGTTGAAAGCCGGGACGAAGGCTGTCAGCTCAGTACCCACCTGCATGTCCTCAAGCTGATCCTCGCGCACGTTGAACGTGCCCCA
>CAMPCG010000396.1 GCA_946644025.1 uncultured Prevotellaceae bacterium
AGTTTCTGCAAAGGTACGAAAAAGTTCACAGTTCATAGTTCATAGTTCACAGTTTTTTTACGCAACAGCTATTTTTTCTCGTTTCATGGGGGCTGCTAATCCGCCGAACGGCCACTTTTCGCAGTTTTCCTCTAAAGAAAACTTAATTCTTTGCGTCGACTGGCGCATAATTCGGGAATAATGTATAAATTTGTAGCCCCAAAGGTAAGAAGAATCATGAAAAAGTTCAATTCACGCACCCATTTGTATATTGCCGCCGTCGGTCTGATACTGATTATCTGCCTGGTGGCTTTCTACGCCGTCACCTCCGTCTCAAGGCTCGAGACGACGCAATACCTGTACATCGACGCCGACGACACCCAGGACTCCGTCGTGGCCAAGCTGCGCCCCATGGCCCACACGGCCGGCATGACGGGGCTGACCATGATACTGCGCCACTCGGGCTACGGCAAGCATATCCGCACGGGACGCTATGCCATAGAACCCGGCGACGGCGCCATCACGCTGTATCGCCGGCTGAAGAACGGACAGCAGAAGAGCATGCGCCTGACCATTCCCGAGGTACGCACCATGGACCGCCTGGCTGCCGTACTGGGCCATAAGCTGATGCTCGACTCGGCCACTATTGCCCAGGCGCTGACCAACCAGGACACCCTTCAGCAGTACGGTTACGATACGGCCACCATCGCGTCGATGTTTGTGCCCGACACCTACGACGTCTATTGGAACATGAGCGTCTCGTCACTGCTCACGCGCATGCAGAAAGAGCACGACCGCTTCTGGCACGGCGACCGCGAGGCCAAGGCGGCCCGCCTGCAGCTGACACCCGTCGAGGTGTGTACGCTGGCCAGCATCATAGACGAGGAGACGGCCAACACTGCCGAGAAGCCCATGATAGCCGGCATGTACCTGAACCGCCTGCAGCAACACATGCCACTGCAGGCCGACCCCACCATCAAGTTTGCACTGAAGCAGTTCGAGCTGAAGCGCATCTGGCAGAAGCTGCTGACCATCGACTCGCCATACAACACCTACAAGAACGAGGGGCTGCCCCCCGGCCCTATCAAGATAGCCAGCATCAAGGGCATCGACGCCGTACTGAACCGCGTCGAGCACGACTACCTGTACATGTGTGCTAAAGAGGACTTCTCGGGCACGCACAACTTCGCCCGGACCTACAGCGAACACCTGCAGAACGCCGCCCGATACACGAAGGCACTGAACGCACGCGGCATCAAGTAAAAGAAACATCAAGAATGAAGAATTAAGCATTAAGAATTGAATAGAATTATGGCAAAACAGATTACACCAACAGTCAGCTGGGTCGGCAAGGTCGACTGGGAGCTGAAGTCATTCCACGGCGACGAGCTGTCGACACACCGCGGCTCGAGTTACAACTCCTACCTCGTGCGCGACGAGAAGACGGTACTCATCGACACCGTCTGGCAGCCCTACGACCGCGAGTTCGTCAGCAGGCTGAAACAGGAGATTGACCTGAAGGAGATTGACTACATCGTCATGAACCACAACGAGATAGACCACAGCGGCGCACTGCCCGAACTGATGAGCGAGATACCCGACACCCCCATCTACTGCACCAAGAAGGGCGAGGCCATCATCCGCGGCCACTACCACCAGGACTGGAACTTCGTCAACGTCAAGACGGGCGACACCCTGCCGCTGGGCAAGCACACGCTGACCTTTGTCGAGATGACCATGATGCACTGGCCCGACTCCATGCTCACCTACTACGACGGCGACGGCGGCATCCTCTTCTCCAACGACGCCTTCGGCCAGCACTTCGCCACCGAGTCGCTCTACAACGACCGCGTCTGCGAGGCTGAACTGATCTACGAGGCTGAGAAGTACTACGCCAACATCCTCAACCCCTTCAGCGCCATGGTCAGCAAGAAGATACCACAGATTCTGGCCATGCAGCTGCCCGTTGCACTCATCTGCCCCAGCCACGGTGTCATCTGGAAGGACAACCCCGCCCAGATTATCGAGAAATACCAGCAGTGGAGCAACGCCTACCAGGAGAACCAGGTGACCATCGTCTACGACACCATGTGGCAGTCGACGCGCAAGATGGCCGAGGCCATCGCAGCAGGCATCCACGAGGCATCGCCGCAGACTACGGTCAAGATTATGAACATCAACCGCGACGACAAGAACGACGTGCTCACCGAGATGTGGCGCTCGAAGGCCGTACTCGTCGGCTCGCCCACCATCAACAACGGCCACTCCTTTGCCATCGCCGGTCTCTTGGAGATGGCTGCCGGTCTGAAGTTCAAGCAGAAGAAGGCCGCAGCCTTCGGTTCCTACGGATGGGGCGGAGGCTCGGTGAAGCAGATTAGTGCCAAGCTGGAGGAGGCCGGCTTCGAGTTGGTCAACGACGGCATTGCCAAGATGTGGGTTCCCGACGAGCAGATGCTTGCCGACTGCGTCGAGTATGGCCGCCAGTTTGCCGCTTCATGTGCATAATATAGAGTAGGCTTATATCCTTTTTACGTGTCCTACGCGTCCTACGTGTCCACGGCCGACTTTGTCTGGTGTAACATTGTAACACCTGCCGTGGACACGTAGGACACGTAGGACGCATCGTTTTTTCTTTCCCATACTATACGCGCACGCGCGCATATATAGTAGAGTTAAGCAGAAAAGACCCCACACTTCCCACACCTGGCCCACCCCCACCCCTCCCGAAGGGAGGGGAGACAGGTCACCTTCAAGGACTGAAGAAGTAGCAGAACTATCCAG
>CAMPCG010000397.1 GCA_946644025.1 uncultured Prevotellaceae bacterium
TGCGCCCCATGTAGTCGCCCTCGCTGATGATGATGGCGTTCTCTTCGGAGAGCTGGTGGAGGTTGGCAAACGTAGGGCCGAACATAGGGTGGGTGGAGACGTAGGGATGGCCGCACTGCTCGTAGAACTCCTGCAGGCCCGTCTTCACCGAGGCGATGTCGCTGATGATGCAGTCGGGGGGCAGCAGCGGCAACACCTGCTCGTAGACGGGGATGGTGTACTTCAGCGTGACGGCATTGATGACCAGCTGTGGTCGGAAGCCGGCTATCTCGTCGATGCTGGTGAAGCGCTGGCAGTTGTAGGTGAACCGCATGCGCTGCGGGTCGCGGTCGTAGACGGCTACTTCGTGTTCAAAACTGAGCAGGTCGATGAAGAAGGACCCCATCTTGCCTGCACCAAGGATTAATATTCGGAACCCACCCCCAGCCCCTCCCGAGGGGAGGGGAGTGTGGTTACTATTCTTACTTATATTTCTGTTCATGATAAATTAGGTTGATTATTAATGACTTGGTCACCCCATCGAAATAGATCTACCCAATGCCCACTCCCTTTGGGAGGGGGTTAGGGGGTGGGTACCTTATCGATTGATAATCTCTATCTGCTGGCGCACACTCTCTTCGTGAATGTGCTCGAACACCTGGGCCACAAACTCGGGCGACATGCCGCACTGGGCACCCTGGGCACCGCGCTTCGAGAGTATTTCGTTGTAGCGGTTGGTCTGCAGCACGGTCATGTTGTGCTCCTTCTTGTATTGGCCAATCTCGCGGCAGACACGCATGCGGCGTGACAGCAGGTCGATGAGTTGGTTGTCGAGCTCGTCAATCTGGTGGCGCAGCTGCGAGATGCCTTCGGTAGACACCTTCTCGTCGCGAATGACCAGTAGCGAGAGTATGTAGTCGAGCACGTCGGGCGTCACCTGCTGGCGGGCATCGCTCCAGGCATCGTCGGGCGAGCAGTGGCTCTCGACGATGAGGCCGTCGAAGCCCAGGTCCATGGCCTGCTGCGAGAGCGGGGCGATGAGTTCGCGTCGGCCGCCGATGTGCGACGGGTCGCTGATGAGCGGCAACTGCGGATAGCGGCGGCGCAGCTCAATGGGTATCTGCCACATGGGCAGGTTGCGATAGATTTTCTTGTCGTAGCTGGAGAAGCCGCGGTGAATGGCACCCAGGCGTCTGACGCCGGCGGCATTCAGCCGCTCCAGGGCGCCCACCCATAGTTCCAGGTCGGGATTGACGGGGTTCTTCACGAACACGGGCACGTCGACTCCCCTCAGCGCATCGGCCAGCGCCTGCACGGCAAACGGATTGGCCGACGTGCGGGCACCCACCCAGAAAATGTCGATGCCGTATTTCAGGGCCAGCTCCACGTGTCTGGGTGTGGCCACTTCGGTAGCCACGAGCATGCCCGTTTCCTCTTTCACGCGCTGCATCCAGGGCAGTGCCTTCTCGCCGTTGCCTTCAAAGCCGCCGGGCTTGGTGCGGGGCTTCCACACGCCGGCGCGGAAGTTGTGGCAGCCCAGTTCTTTCAGCTGGCGGGCTGTCGTGATGACTTGCTCTTCGCTTTCGGCCGAGCACGGACCGGCTATCACGAACGGGCGTTCCTGGTCGGAAGGTAAATTCAGAGGTTGAAGTTCTAATTCCATATTCTATATATTGTTGCTTTTAATTCTTTCCAGTGCTTCCTGCATTTTTTCTTTCTTGGCGCAAAGCGAAATGCGGATGTAGCGCTCGCCGCGAGAGCCGAAGATGAAGCCGGGCGTGATGAACACGCGGGCTTCGTGGAGAATGCGCTCGGTGAGCTGCTCGGCGTTGGCATAGTGGTCGGGAATGCGGCCCCAGAGGAACATGCCCACCTGATCGGCATCGTACTGGCAGCCGAGAGCAGTCATGATTTCCTCGGCTACCACTCGCCGCTGCCGGTAGGTTTCGATGTTTGCCTTGCGGTGCCAGGTCTCGTCGTTCGTGGTGAGTGCTTCGGCGGCAGCCAGCTGCAGGGCGCGGAAGGTGCCGCTGTCGATGTTCGACTTCACCTTCAGAATCCACGAGATGAACTCGCGGTTGGCGATGCACATGCCCACGCGCCAGCCCGGCATGTTGTGGCTCTTCGACATCGAGTTGAGTTCTATGCAGCAGTCCTTGGCACCCGGTATCTGCATGATGGAGAGGTGTTCTTCGCTGAGGATGAACGAATAAGGATTGTCGTTGACGACGACGATGCCGTGGCGCCGGGCAAAGTCAGCCAGCCGCTCGTAGGTGGCGCGACGGGCCCGTCCGCCGGTGGGCATGTTGGGATAGTTGGTCCACAGCAGTTTCACACGGCTCAGGTCCATCTGTTCCAACTGTTCGAAGTCGGGTTGCCAGCCGTCTTGTTCCAGCAGGTCGTAGTTCACCACTTCCGTTCCTAAGATTTTGGACAGCGACGTGTAGGTGGGGTAGCCGGGATTCGGCACCAGTACGCGGTCGCCGGGATTGCAGAAGGCCAGCGTCAGGTGCAGGATGCCCTCCTTCGAGCCGATGAGCGGCAGCACCTCACTGGCTGAATCCACGTTCACGCCGTACCACCGCTGATAGAACGCTGCCATGGCTTCGCGCAGTTCGGGCGTGCCCATCGTGGGCTGATAGCCGTGGCTGTCGGGGCGGCGTGCCACCTCGCAGAGCCGTTCTACGGTCTGCGGCGACGGCGGCATGTCGGGCGAACCGATGGCCAACGAGATGATGTCGCGTCCTTCGGCGTTAAGCCGTGCCACTTCCTTCA
>CAMPCG010000398.1 GCA_946644025.1 uncultured Prevotellaceae bacterium
GCCCCTCCCTGTGAGGGAGGGGAGTAGTTAGACTTAGAGGCGGTAGAACATTCTACTCCCCTCCCCTGGGAGGGGCCGGGGGGAGGGTCTCTTGGGGGGTTGCCGGGGGGAGAGTCTCTTGGGGGGTTGCCGGGGGGAGGGCCTCTTGGGGGGGGCATCGGCTGCACCAGCTGCAGTAGCTGCCGTAAAAGGAATGCCGTGAGCACGACGTGTTGCGCGAGGTGGAGCGAAGAGCCGATTAAATGTTAATTTCTGAAAAATATTACCCGCCTTAACTGTTTATTTCGTATTTTTGCGGGAAATATTTACCAATCCAAACCTAACTTTATGAAAAAACTACTCTTTGCAGGACTCACAGCTATGATGATGGCTTGCGACGACCCTCTGCCGAAGACTTTCACCTTCGACGAGATGACCTACTCTCCCCGCGAGACAGTGTTTAAACTCTTTGCCCCCAGCGAGGCGCGCTGCCTCGTGGTGGTCGACGGCGACAGCGTGGCCATGAAGCCCACCGCCATACCCTTAGACGAGGGCACCGTATGGACAGCCACGGTGAAGGGCGACCTCAAAGGCAAGACCTACGAGTTCGTGGTCGACGGACAGGCATCGCCCGGCGTCTTCGCCAAGGCCGTGACGGTGAACGGACAGAAGGGCGTGGTCGTGGACATGGGCGACACCGACCCCGAGGGATGGGCCAACGACAGCATCGCCGACCGCCGACCGCAGGACTGGGTGGTATACGAGATGCACCACCGCGACTTCTCGGTGGCACGCAAGGACGCACAGCACCCCGGGAAGTTCATCGCACTGACAGAGCCCTGGGCACTCGAACACCTCACCGACCTGGGCATCAACGCCGTACATATACTGCCGTCGTATGACTTTGGCTCGGTGGACGAGACACGACTCAACGAGCCGCAGTACAACTGGGGCTACGACCCGGTGAACTATAACGTGCCCGAGGGCTCGTACAGCACTGACCCCACCGACCCACTGTGCCGCATACGCGAGTTCAAGCAGATGGTCAAGGCGCTGCACGAGAAGGGCATAGCCGTGGTGCTCGACGTGGTCTACAACCACACGTTCAACATCGACGGCAGCAACTTCCAGCGCACCTACCCCGACTACTACTACCGCAAGAACGCCGACGGCACCTACAGCAACGGCTCGGGATGCGGCAACGAGACGGCATCGGAGAGGCCGATGATGCGCGAGTTTATGATAGAGAGCGTGAAGTACTGGGTAAAGGAATACCACATCGACGGATTCCGCTTCGACCTCATGGGCGTTCACGACATTGAGACGATGAAGGCCATACGCGCCGCGGCCGACGAACTGAACCCCAACATCTTTATATATGGCGAGGGATGGAGCGCCGGAGGCTGCGCACTGCCCCAGGAGCAACTGGGCATGAAGGCCAACATTCCGCAGATGCCGGGCATTGCTGCCTTCAGCGACGACATACGCGACGCACTGCGCGGCCCCTTCTCCGACGACACGAAACCCGGATGGCTGGGAATGGCCTGCAGCGGAGCCAGCAACGCCGAGATGGCCGGACTGAAGGAGAGCCTCAAGGCGGGCATCTGCGGAATGACGGAGCACCCGCAGGTGGACTACTCGAAGGTGAACTACTCGAAGGAGCCCTACGCCCTGCAGCCTACGCAGATGATGAGCTACGTCTCCTGCCACGACGACATGTGCCTCGTAGACCGTCTGCGCGCCAGCATCCCCGCCGCAAAGGCCAACAACGCAACGCTGATAGCACTGGACCTGCTGGCACAGACTGCAGTGTTCACCTCGCAGGGCGTGCCCTTCATGCTCAGCGGCGAGGAGCTGCTGCGCACGAAGCAGGGAGTGCACAACTCGTTTGAGTCGCCCGACAGCATCAACCAGCTCGACTGGACCAACAAGGAGCGCTACCCCGAGGTGTTCAGCTACTACAAGGGACTCATCGCCCTGCGCCAGCACCATCCCGCCTTCCGCATGGGCGACACCGAAATGGTGCAGCAGCACCTGGAGTTCCTGCCCACTGAGGACTGCGTGCTGGCCTACCGGCTGAAAGACCACGCCGGCGGCGACGTGTGGAAGGACATTATCGTCATTCTGAACCCCAGCAACAAGCAGCGCAAGGTGGAAGTGCCGCAGGGGACGTACACCGTGGTATGCGCCGACGGACGCATAGACGAAAAAGGAATGGGCACCACGGTAGGCAATAGCCTCGCCGTAGCGCCCATGTCGGCAATGATAGTCTATGGCAATTAACTGGCCATGATGGAGATGACGGTGGAAATGTCGGCTACGTCGACGCTTCCATCGTCATTTACGTCGGCGGCCTCCTTGCTGTAAGTGCTCTTCTCGCCCTCAGCCATATAGCTGATGATGGCCGAGATGTCGGCCACGTCTACCGAGCCGTCGCCGTTCACGTCGCCTTTCACCGCTTCCTGCTTCAGGACGACGACGTTGCCTGTCACCACGACGTTGCCAATGGCCATCGCCTTTCCGGCGTTCAGCCCGTAGACGTTGAGCACGAGCTGGCTGCGGCCGTCGTAGGCCCCGAAGTCGGCCACCGTCTTCTCGTAGGCAGTGTACTTGTCGCGTGTGGGAGCCAGGCCGGCCTCCAGCGTCTTACGCTCGTCGCTCTCCCACGAGACGGCCAGGGTGCCGGAGTCGGTGCCGCGACGCTCGCAATAGAGCGCCACCTTAGTGGGCTGGAAGGCATAGCCG
>CAMPCG010000399.1 GCA_946644025.1 uncultured Prevotellaceae bacterium
AGGGTGCCCAGTGGTTCCACTGGAGCGGCATCACCCCCGCCATCAGCGACAAGGCCGCCGAGCTCACCCGTCTGGCCTGTGAGGCTGCCAAGCGTCACGGAGTCTGCGTCAGCGTAGACCTGAACTTCCGCAAGAAGCTGTGGACCAGCGAGAAAGCCATCAGCATCATGCGCCCCCTGATGAAGTATGTCGACGTGTGCATCGGCAACGAGGAGGACGCCGAGCTCTGCCTTGGCTTCAAGCCCGATGCCGACGTAGAGGGTGGCAAGACCGACGCCGCCGGCTACGAGGGCATCTTCCGTCAGATGATGCAGGAGTTTGGCTTCAAGTATGTCGTCTCCACGCTCCGCGAGAGCTACAGCGCCACGTTCAACGGCTGGAAGGCCCTCATCTACGACGGTAAGGAGTTCTACCAGTCCAAGCGCTACGAGATCAACCCCATCATCGACCGTGTGGGCGGCGGCGACTCGTTCTCCGGCGGACTCATCCACGGACTGCTCACGAAGAAGACCCAGGGCGAGGCCCTCGAGTTTGCCGTGGCAGCATCGGCCCTGAAGCACACCATCAACGGTGACTTCAACCTGGTTTCTGTAGACGAAGTTGAGTCTCTGGCAGGTGGTAATGCCAGCGGACGAGTACAACGATAATATTTTGTATGAGAAAATTTGAATATAAAGCCGTGACTCGGCTTGTCGGTGTCGAAAAACAATCGAAACAACTCGGCTGGGATTGGCTTGTCGGTGTCGAAAAACAATTGAACCAGCTTGGTTTAGAAGGCTGGGAACTGGTTGCAGTAGAGCGTGACACCTATTATTTCAAACGAGAATACAAAGAATAATTATGGCTAAATTTGATAAGCTGGCCGTAATGGCCAAGATAGGCGAGACGGGCATGGTCCCCGTCTTCTATCACAAAGACCTTGAGACTTGTAAGAACGTTGTGAAGGCCTGCTACGACGGTGGCGTTCGTGCCTTCGAGTTTACTAACCGCGGCGACTTCGCCCAGGAAGTGTTTGGCGAGCTGGTGAAGTGGGCCGACAAGGAGTGCCCCGAGCTGGCACTGGGCATCGGTAGCGTTGTCGACGCCCCGACGGCCGCCCTCTACATCCAGCTGGGTGCCTGCTTCGTCGTCGGGCCGCTCTTCAATCCCGACATCGCTCCCGTGTGCAACCGCCGCCTCGTGCCCTACTGCCCGGGCTGCATGACCGTCTCCGAGATAGGCAAGGCCCAGGAGCTGGGCTGCGATCTAACGAAGGTGTTCCCCGGCGACGTCGTCGGACCCGCCATGGTCAAGGGTCTCAAGGCCCCCATGCCGTGGTCGAAGATTATGGTCACCGGCGGTGTCTCGCCCGACGAGGAGAACCTCACGAAGTGGTTCAAGGCCGGTGTCTACTGTGTGGGCATGGGCTCGAAGCTCTTCCCCTCGGACAAGGTGAAGGCCGCCGACTGGCAGTACATCACCGACAAGTGCCGCGAGGCCCTCGGCTATGTGAAGAAGGCACGCGCATAAGCAAAGGCAAACAACAATAAAAGAACCAAATAAAACCAGACGCAAATGGTTTTATTTGGTTTTTTCTATTCTATGAGCAGGATGGCTTTAGCTGTTCATCAGCACGGCAGTACGCACGCGGCTGAGGGTCTCGGGCGTCATCTGCAGGTAGCTGGCTATGTAGACCAGCGGGGCGCGGAGCACCAACTGTGGGGTGCTCTTGACCAGCTTCTGGTAGCGGTCCTGGGCGCTCTCG
Organism: uncultured Prevotellaceae bacterium; assembly: GCA_946644025.1. The sequence continues at coordinate 1,745 of CAMPCG010000399.1, forward strand.
AAGCGGAGCATGTCGGCACGCTGCTGGCTGATGATGAGCGACTCCTCGAGAATCTTGCGGTAGAGCATCTGGATGTTCACGCTCTTGATGGCCGCCGTCTCCAGGTCGCGCATGGGTATCTCGAAGAGCACGGTGGGCTCAAGGGCCTGGATAATCTGGCGCGAGGGCGTCTCGTGGAAAAGGCTCTCGATGCTCATGCAGATACTGTTCTCGGTGGCCATGTACTCGGTCAGCTCTTTGTTGTTCTTGAAATAGAACTGCCGCACGAGCCCCCTTACTATCCAGTAGATGCTCTGGCACACTTCGCCTTCGTCAAGGATGCGTGCACCCTTGGGATATTTGCGCGGTACGAGAATCTCCTCGAGCATGTCCAGCTCGTCGTGGGTCATGGTACTGTATCGGCGGGCCAGCTCGCGGGCCACATCACGGGTAGTTAAACTTAGGTTAGCCATGTTTGTGTATTTATAATTTTAAGGTTTTTACGGTGTTATTGCGTTATGGGTGGTTAGTCGAGTTTCAAAACGGCGAGGAATGCTTTCTGGGGTACTTCTACGTTGCCTATTTGCTTCATGCGCTTCTTTCCGCGCTTCTGTTTCTCCAGCAGTTTGCGCTTACGGGTGACGTCGCCGCCGTAGCACTTTGCAAGCACGTCCTTGCGCACCTGCTTCACCGTCTCGCGGGCAATGATTTTGGCGCCGATGGCGGCCTGGATGGCAATGTCGAACTGCTGGCGCGGTATGAGTTCCTTGAGCTTCTCGCACATGCGGCGGCCGAAGGCAACGGCGTTGTCGGCGTGCGTCAGCGTCGAGAGGGCGTCGACGGGCTCGCCGTTGAGCAGGATGTCGAGCTTCACGAGCTTAGAGGGGCGGAAGCTGTCGACGTGGTAGTCGAACGAGGCGTAGCCCTTGGAGATACTCTTCAGCTTGTCGTAGAAGTCGATGACAATCTCGCCCAGCGGCAGCATGAAGTGC
>CAMPCG010000400.1 GCA_946644025.1 uncultured Prevotellaceae bacterium
ACATGCACAACCTCTTCGGCGACACCACCGCCGTCCACGTCTCGGCCAAGGACGGTCACTACCACATTGACCAGATCATCGACGGCGAGACGGTTGAGGAGGTGCTGGAGTACGTGCAGTACAACCCCAAGAAGCTCGTCCGCCAGCTCGAGATATGGGTCACGAAGAGCGTCAAGGAGGGTAAGATTACCCTTGAGGAAGGTAAGGAGTTCCTCAGCAACTACCGTTCCGGACTCTACGGCTATACTTATCTGGAGTGAGGCGTTGGGAGTTGTTTTGTCTTTAACTCCTTTAACTCCTTTAACTCCTTTAACTCCCCAAAAACAATAAACCTATGAACAGAATCACAGAACTCTTCGGAATCCAGTACCCCATCATCGCCGGCGGTATGGTATGGTGCTCATCGTGGCGACTCGCAGCAGCCGTTAGCAATGCCGGCGGACTCGGACTACTCGGTGCCGGCAGCCTGCCCCCCGAGCTCCTGCGCGAACATATTCATAAGCTGAAGGCAGCCACCACGAAGCCCTGGGGCGTCAACCTGCCCATGATGAATCCCAAGGCCGACGAGCTCGTCGACGTCATCATTGCCGAGGGCGTGAAAATCGTCTTCACCTCGGCCGGTTCGCCGAAGAAGTACACGCCGCGCTTCCATGAGGCAGGCATCAAGGTGGCCCACGTCGTCAGCAGCAGCAAGTTTGCCCGCAAATGCGAAGAGGCCGGCGTCGACGCCGTTGTTGCCGAGGGCTTTGAGGCCGGTGGTCACAACGGTCGCGAGGAGACGTCGACCATGGTGCTCATTCCCGCCGCCCGTCAGGCCACGTCGCTGCCGCTCATTGCTGCCGGTGGCATCGCCTCGGGTCAGGCCATGCTCGCTGCCATGGCTCTCGGAGCCGAGGGCATCCAGTGCGGCACGCTCTTCGCCCTCAGCCAGGAGAGCTCTGCCAGCGATGCCTTCAAGCAGCACTGTATCGGTCTGCAGGAGGGCGACACCATGCTGGCCCTGAAGCGCCTGTCGCCCACACGTCTCATCAAGAACGAGTTCTTCAATCGCATGAATGCTGCTGAGGAGCAGGGCGCCACTGCCGACGAGCTGCGCGAGCTCATCGGTTTTGGGGCTACGCGCCGCGGCATCTTCGAGGGCGACATTGAGAACGGCGAACTCGAGATAGGCCAGGTGGCATCCTCCATCCGTCAGGTCAAGCCCGTCAGCCAAATCATCAGCGAGCTCATGGCCGACTTCGAGGCCGCCCGCCAGCGGCTGGCCACGGCCTTATAGCAAGCAGTGCTATTCTCCTTTCTCCTTCCTCCTTTCTCCTTCCTCCTAATTACTAACGACAATGAAAAAAGCAGCAATCCTCCTCTTCGCCCTTGCTGGGATGTTGATGTTCGGGTGTAACGAAGCACTCGGACAAGAGTGGAAAGACTATACCGACCGCGTCGGAGGCGCCGCCTGCGACGATGCCCAGTGGTGGACCATTACCCCCGTCAATGGCAGCCTCGGCAGTGCCGTGCTGCAATGCGACACGTGGTCTTCGCGCGGCAGCAAGGACGGCTCGAACATGACGCCGCCCTTCATGGAGTACTGGAAAGAGAGTGGCAACAGCGAATATGCGCTGTTGCCGCCTGCCGAGATTCGCCACCTGACGGTCAAGGGCCTTCCCAAGGGCTCCTATCGGCTTACCATGCTGGTGCGCGTATACGTCGAGAACAAGCTGTCCTATGGCTATGCCAGCGGCGTCTATGCCATTGCCAACGGCGTGAAAAGTGGCGACCTGGCCTCCGGTCTCGAGGAGATAGACGAGGTAGGGTGGGAGAGCGACGGCCGCCACACCAGCTACGGCAACGGCTACTACCACGCCGAGACGGTAGACCTGCAGTTCGAGGTGGGCGCCGACGGCACCCTCGACTTTGGTTTCAACACCACCGATTATTGCTACACCACCGACGTCAACTGGGTAGCCTGGAAGGACGTACACCTATATTATTATAGTACGGGCGAAGAGCCCCAACCCGTCGCCACCGAGCTGAAGAGCGGCGACTACTGCCTGCGCAACGTGGCCTCGGGGCTCTATCTGGGTGCCGGTGGCAAGTGGGGCGTCCAGGCCACGCTGTTGCCGCACGCCACGCTGCTGAGCCTGTCGAAACTGGGTGACAACACCTATCGCATCACCACGCCCTACGAGAATCCCAACAACGGTCTGAACAGCCTTGGCATGTCGGCTGGCACGCTCTACATGGAGTGCAATGCCGACGCATGGACCATCGCACCCGTCGAGGGCGCCGCCGGGCGCTACACCATCAGCAGCGCGTCGGGCAGCTGTCTGGGCTACGACGGCTCAGAGGCTGTCGCCACGTCGATGAGCACTGCCGACGGCGAGGCCGTCGAGTGGCAACTGCTCACCCGCAAGCAGATGGTGGAAGAGCTGCTGGCGCGCGAGCAGACCGATGCCACCTTCCTCATCAGCAACCCGCGCCTGGACCGCAACTCTCAGAAAGAGGTCTGGGAGGGCGACGGCTGGGGCCACGGCGGCTACGACGGCGAGTACGGCAACAGCAACTACTGCGCCGAGGTGTGGAATGCCAATTTTGATGTCTACCAGACGCTCAGCGGACTTCCCAACGGTCGTTACCGTCTGCAGGCACAGGCATACTACCGCTACAACAACGACTGGGGCAGCAACACCAACTATAATGCCTACGTGAGA
>CAMPCG010000401.1 GCA_946644025.1 uncultured Prevotellaceae bacterium
CCTCGTTTGTCCTTTTCCCTGATTTCCACGCGGCGTATCTTGCCGCTGATGGTCTTGGGCAGTTCGTCGACAAACTCGATGATGCGGGGGTACTTGTAGGGTGCCGTCTCGCGCTTGACGTGCTGCTGCAGTTCCTTGACGAGGTCGTCGCCAGCCTTGTCTTTCCACTCCTTGCCGAGTACTACTGTGGCCTTGACCACCATGCCGCGGATGTCGTCGGGCACGCCGGTAATGGCACACTCAACGACGGCGGGGTGGGTCATCAGGGCCGACTCGACCTCGAACGGGCCGATGCGGTAGCCGCTGGACTTGATGACGTCGTCGATGCGGCCTTCGAACCAGTAGTAGCCGTCCTCGTCGCGCCATGCCACGTCGCCCGTGTGGTAGTAGCCGTCGCGCCACGTCTTGCGTGTCTGCTCCTCGTCGCGGTAGTAGAACTTGCAGAGTCCGAGCGGCTTGCCGTTCTTGAGGCTGATGACGATCTCGCCCTTCTCACCCTCCTCGCAGAACGAGCCGTCGGGTTTCATCAGGGCGATGTCGTACTGGGCGTTGGGGATGCCCATGGAACCGGGCTTGGGCGTCATCCAGGGCATGGTGCCCAGCGTCATGGAGGTCTCGGTCTGGCCGAAGCCCTCCATCAGCTTGATGCCCGTGAGCTCGAGGAACTTGTCGTAGACGGCGGAGTTCAGCGCCTCGCCTGCCGTGGTGCAATACTCGAGCGAGGAGAGGTCGAAGCGCGAGAGGTCCTCGCGAATCATGAAGCGGTAGATGGTGGGCGGCGCACAGAACGACGTGATGCGGTACTTCTCGATCTGATGGAGCAGGGCATCGGCGTTGAACTTCTCGTGGTCGTAGACGAAAAGGCACGCGCCGGCTATCCACTGTCCGTAGATTTTTCCCCAGACGGCCTTTCCCCAGCCCGTGTCGGCCACGGTCAGATGGATGCTGTGGTCCTTCAGGTTGTGCCAATAGACGCCGGTGGTGAGGTGGCCCAGCGGATAGAGAAAGTCGTGGGCGACCATCTTCGGCTCGCCCGAGGTGCCGCTGGTGAAGTAGAGGAGCATGATGTCGTCGTTGGTGTTCACGTGGGCAGGGCGCTGGAAGGCGGGAGCCGTAGCAATCTCGTCGTTCCAGGAATGGAAGAAGCCCTCCTGGACGGGGCAGTGCTTGGCGGCATCGGGTCCCACGACGATGACCGACTGGACGGTGGGACTCTCGGGCAGTGCCTCGGTGATCTGCGAAAGCACATAGGCGTCGTCGACGCAGATGATGGCCTTCACCGATGCGCGCTCGTTGCGGTAGATGATGTCCTTCTTCGTGAGCATGTGGGTGGCGGGAATGGCCACGGCACCCAGCTTGTGGAGGGCCAGCATGGAAATCCACCACTCGAGGCGACGCTTCAGGATGAGCATGACCATGTCGCCGCGGCCGATGCCGAGCTGCTGCAGGTAGGCAGCAGCCTGGTCGCTGCGCTGCTTCATGTCGGCGAAGGTGAGTCGGACCTCTGCCCCATGTTCGTTGGTCCAGAGCATGGCTTGCTTGTCGGGATGCTCGGCCGCCCATACGTCCATCACATCATAGCCGAAGTTGAAATTCTCTGGAATGATAAACTCTAAATTCTTGTTGTAGTCGTCCACCGACGTGAACGTAGTTGTCCTTAAAAATCTTTCTACCATAAAAAACGGGTACCTTTTTTAGAATATGATGGCCAGGAAGCGCACGTGGTGGTCGCCCAAAGTGCGCATGCCGTGTGGCTGGGTGGCATCGAAATAGATGCTGTCGCCCTCGCTCAGGGTGAGCACCTTCGTACCGATGGTGAGCTCCATCGTGCCTTCGAGCACCATGTTGAACTCCTGGCCTGAATGTGAGTTCATCTCCTTGGGCGTGCCGGCGGGCTTAGGCTCGACGGTGACGATGAAGGGGTCGGCCTTTCTGCCGCGGAAACCGCTGGCAAGGCTCTCGTACTGGTAGGCACTGCGTCGCTCAACGCTCTTGCCCTTGCCCTTGCGGGTGAGGAAGTAGGAGTTCATCTTCGGCTCTTCGCCGAACAGGAGGGCGTCGAGCGAGATGCCGTAGTGCTTGGCAATTGTCTGTAGGTTGGCCACGGAGAGCTCGGCTTCGCCCCGCTCCATGGCTTCATAGTCGCTGACAGCAATACCGCAGAGGTCGGCCATCGTCTTGGCATCTGCCTCGAAGATGTCGCGAAGACCGCGCAGTCGCTGCCCGATTTGCATGAGTTGTTCGTCCATTGTGTTACGATTTGTTGCGTTATCCGGCCGCAAAGTTACAAATTATAATCCTATACACCAAGAATTCTTCTGAATTTTTCAATGAAAAGGTCTGCTTCGGCGATGGTAAGGCATAGTGGCGGCAACAGCCTGAGGGTGTTGGTGCCGGCACAACCCGTGAAGACGTGCTCCTCGCTGATGAGGCGCTGGCGCACTTCCCGATGTGGGACGCTCAGGTCGATGCCGATCATCAGGCCGCGTCCGCGAACGTCGGTGATGGTGACGGGAGCGTGTTCGGAGAGCAACAGCGTCTGCAGGGTGTGGAGTTCGCTGATGAGATGCTCGCCGACGATGCGTGCGTTCTCGACCAGCTGCTCGTTTTCCATGACGTCGAGCACGGCCAATGCAGCAGCACAAGCCAGGTGGTTGCCGCCAAACGTGGTGCCAAGCTGTCCGTATTCGGG
>CAMPCG010000402.1 GCA_946644025.1 uncultured Prevotellaceae bacterium
ACTTGGCGTTCTCGAAGCAGATGCGCTGGGTGTCCTCGCACATCTGGTAGGGATCCACACCGGCCTTCTCGCAAATCTCGTTAGCCTCTTCTATGCTGGCAATACCGTTTTCGTTCAATGCAGCGAGAACCTGCTTGATACGACGCTCGTAACTCTCAAAACTTACTTTTCTAATCATAGCTTGGTCCTCCTATTCTTTGCGTGGGTCAATAGCTTTAACAATTCCCTGCTCGGCGGTGGTGCGTCCGTAGCTGCCGGTGAACTTCTTCACGGCCTCGTTGGCGTCCATGCCGTCCTTGATGGCTTCCATCATCTTGCCCAGGTGTACGTACTCGTAGCCGCATACCTGGTTGTCCTTGTCGAGGAACTGCTTGGTGATGTATCCCTCGGTGAGCTCCAGGTAGCGTGTGCCCTTGGCCACTGTTCCGTAGAGCGTTCCGGTCTGCGAGCGCAGGCCCTTGCCCAGGTCCTCCAGTCCGGCGCCGATGACGAGTCCGCCCTCTGAGAAGGCGCTCTGCGTGCGTCCGTAGACAATCTGGAGGAAGAGTTCGCGCATGGCCGTGTTGATGGCGTCGCACACCAGGTCGGTGTTCAGGGCCTCGAGGATGGTCTTGCCGGGCAGTATCTCGCTGGCCATGGCGGCAGAGTGGGTCATGCCCGTGCAGCCGATGGTCTCCACGAGAGCCTCCTGGATGACGCCGTCCTTCACGTTAAGGCTCAGCTTGCAGGCTCCCTGCTGAGGGGCGCACCAGCCAATGCCGTGCGTGTAGCCCGAAATGTCCTTGATCTCCTTGGCCTGAATCCACTTGCCCTCCTCGGGGATGGGAGCCGGCCCGTGGTTGGGGCCTTTGGCCACAACGCACATGTTTTCTACTTCCTTTGAATAAATCATAGCTTAAGTTTGCAATTAGACATTAATATACATTATTTGCGCTGCAAAATTACTCAAAAATAATGAATGAGCAAAACTTTCGGGCAAAGAATATTACACGGAGCCGAAAAAAGTGGGTAGCGCACGGGGGCGGGGGCCGCCTGAGGACGCCGTGGCGGAGGGAGCGTGGCTGTATTAATATGCGATTCTGAAATAGTCGAGGGCGGCCTTGTACAGGTCTTGGGCCGTGAGGCAGGTGTCGGTGAGGTATCCGTTGATGTGGCCCCATTCGCGCAGGCCCCTGTAGTAGAACATCTTCAGTTCGTCAGTGATGATGAAGGGTACGACGCCGTTCTTGAGACATTCCTTGAACATGATGAGGCGGCCTACGCGGCCGTTGCCGTCCTGGAAGGGATGTATGCGCTCGAACTGCACGTGCAGGTCGAGGATGTCGTCGAAGCTGTGGCGGCTGGCGCGATAGCTGTCCAAGAGCGCGTCCATCTTCGCGGCCACCTGCTCGGGCGGGCATGTGGCTTGGCCTCCCACCTCGTTGGGCAGACGCTTGTAGTCGCCCGTGGCGAACCAGCTCTTGCGGCTGTCGGCCGTTCCTGTCTTCAGCACGCCGTGCAGCTGTTTGATGAAGGCGGTGGTCAGGTCGTCTGTGGCATGTTCTATGACGAGGTCTATGCAGCGGAAGTGATTGACCGTCTCCACGATGTCGTCCACGTTCAGCACTCCGTTGCCGTCGATGCCTACGGTGTTGGTCTCGAAGATGTAGCGCGTCTGCTCGTGTGTCAGTCGGCTGCCCTCAATGTGGTTTGAGTTGTAGGTCAGGTCTATCTGCGTCCTGTGATAGATGCCGCCCTTCATGCCCGTCTCTTTCTGCTCACGGAGTGCCGTCAGCAGCGACTGCCGCCCTGCCGCTGCCTTATCGTTTGTCGGGGTCGTGTTTGCCATTCTCGTTCGGTTTCGGTTTTGCTATGATGGTGCAAATTTACTCAATTTGCACGAGCGCAGGGCGGGTTTTGGCAAAAATCACGAAATATTAACCGTTTTTTAGACGAAGTGCCTGGCTCAGAGCACGAAAAGCGGCGAATCCTTTGGCCGTTAGGGCAAAAAGCGGTAACTTTGCAGAGCAAAGTAGGAGGCGACGTGTCCCACGTCGCAATCCAGCAAATTGTTGCGACGTGAGACACGCAGCAATCCAGCAAATCGTTGCGACGTGAGACACGTCGCCTCCTATATAATAAGAAGAGTGAAAGTGACTGAAACTTCAAATCATAAAGGTATGGAAAACAAGACGGAGAAACAGCGTCTGCTGGACCTGCGCTATCTGCGCATGGCTCGCATCTGGGCCGAGAACAGCTACTGCCAGCGGCGGCAGGTGGGCGCGCTGGTGGTGAAGGACAAGATGATTATCAGCGATGGCTACAACGGCACGCCGAGCGGCTTTGAGAATGTGTGTGAAGACGAGCAGGGATTGACCAAGACCTACGTGCTGCACGCCGAGGCCAACGCCATCACGAAGCTGGCACGCTCCAGCAACAACAGCGACGGCGCCACCATCTACATCACCGCCTCACCCTGCATAGAGTGTGCCAAGCTCATCATCCAGGCTGGCATCAAGCGGGTGGTCTATGGCGAGAAATACCGGCTCTCCGACGGCATTGAGCTGCTCGAGAAAGCCGGTATAGAGGTGTGCTATTTAGAGTGAGGACCGCCCAAGAGACCCACCCCCCGGCCCCTCCCAAGGGAGGGGAGTAGTTAGCCTACATTATTCATATCCTTACCTCCATCAAGCGCCAGTACACCGCCGGTG
>CAMPCG010000403.1 GCA_946644025.1 uncultured Prevotellaceae bacterium
CTCGTCGGCTCGTCGGCCAACCGTATCACTGAGACCGCCGACGGGTGCACCATTGACCTTACCAACCTGGACAGCCACAGCACGGGTAAGAAGCAGACGCTGGGCACGCTGACCTTCCACCGCCCGCAGACCGGCGACAGCAACATGGGCTGGGCCGAGGTGAGCATACGCTGCATACCGCGCCTGCAGACCATCGTCTACAAGACCGAGGCCCAGTGGGGCAAGAACGCCCGCTTCAAGTCGCCCTGCCAGTACGGCGAGGTGTTCGTCAACAGTGGCAAATACTACGTCTGCGTGCGCGAGAGCAGCGGCTATGGCGACGGCAACGAGGGCGCGCTGGTCTGCATGGAGGGCGGCAAGGGCACCAACACGCGCTACATCGACGACATGGAAGACGAGCACAAGGGCGTGTGGCGTCCCGAGCACGACGGCCCCTGGTGGGCCATCACCGACTTCCTGCTGCTCTGTGCCGACGAGGACTACCTCTCCGACAAGCGGCGCATCGTGAAGAACATGCCCGGCAAGGTGTTCCCCTACATGGAGCGCTACAACTGCGACGGCGACCACAACGTGACCCACTTCACCGTGGAGGATGCCACCCTGGGCTTCGGCAGCACCAAGGCGGGCTACACACACTGGGCCAACGGACAGTACCAGGAGAACGCGAACAACCGCGTGTGGATAGTACGCGACTCGTGGGAAGGAGAGTGGCAAGGAGCCTATTTCGGATACCAGAGACGCACCGATGTCTTTGTCTTGCCTATCGACTGCGAGCACAGCCGCGACGCCCGACAGGAGACGATGACCGTCTACCGCCGCAGCGGCCGCTTCCTCGGACTGGGCTTCTACCACCCCGGCATCTACGATGACTGGCAGTCGTGGCAAGGCGGCAAAATCATCTACACTGCCAGCATCGTACTCTTCAAAGAGACGAAGCCCGAGGGATTCAGTCTCGTGGACATTTAGGATAGGAAAGGCTTATGAAAAGATTTAGATTTCATGTTTCACATACATTAAGGTTAGTACTGTTGCTGGCGACGACGGGAGTCGCCACCAGTTGTAGCGATGACTCTCTGGAGGTCTGGGCCGACGACGCCCAGGCGCCGGAGAGTCCTGTCGCTTTCCAATGGACACGCGCCGAAGACATGGAGACGCACGCGCTCTTCCTGCGCAACCACGGCGTGGGATACTCCTACGATGCCGTGCGCGGCGAGTACTGCAACTGGCAGGACATACGCTGCCAGGTGATCGACCGCGCCAGTGTGGAACAACTGCAGCGTATGACGGGCCAGGCGCTGCTCACCACAACGCCGATGAGCTACCTGAGGAGCACGGGGAAGTTTGAATACTCGAAGCGCGACTACGTGGCCAACGTGTCGTTGAACCTGAAGGAAGAAATTGACATCGGCCTCTACAAGGGCGAGAAGCGCAAGCGGCAGAACTTCATCGAGGATGGCATCGAGGAGTCGTTCTTCTATTCACTGAACGAACAGATTCTGCGCGCCAACACCACGCTGTCGCCAGCCAACCTGCGCGCACTCTATAATGACAAGAATAAGTGGATACTGACAGAGAGCTTCAGGGGTGCCATCGAGCACCTTGGCCAGAGCACCCAGCAGGACTACGCCGCCGTGGACTCGTTCGTCAACGTCTGGGGCACCCACGTCATCACCGAGGCATGGCTGGGCGGCAGCCTGCGCATTGACCTGATGAACTATATGTGGCGCTGGAACGACAAGTCGAAGACCGAGGAGTTCACCACCAAGGAGTTCCTCCAGGCCGTGCAGAGCAAGGACGAGCACCGCTCGGGCACCGACGAGTTCCAGTGGCTGGAGCACGGACGGCTGAACATCACGGCGCGCGGCGGCGACCAATCGACGCTGACGAGCCTCCTGGGCGAGCACAAGGCCGACGGCACACGCGACTTCAGCATCGACGGCGTGGCCAAGTGGCGCACGAGCATCAACTACGACCCGGCGGACGAACTGGGGTCGAACGTGGAACTGGTGGAGATGCGCGTCACACCCATCTGGGAGTTTGCCGAACTGGTGGACCCCTACGTCGCCGAGCGCATCAAAGCCTCTGTCCTGCAGGATGCCGCCGTGCAGCAGTCGCTCATAGGCGATATGAACTTCTTCAACGTGAGCCTGCCCGTGAACTATGCCTCGGTCACCTGCAGTTACCGCGAGGCCACGGGCCAGTGGACGCCCTTCACCCGCACCGACAGCGACGCGGAGCCGATGATGGCCAACATCGTCAGCGGCGGGCGCTACGTGGCCGTCGTCTGCCACGAGGAAATCGACGGCCATCGCCTCTGGGTGTGCTATCCCGTCTATGAGGGAAAAATAAAACTGGCCTGCGGTGTGGGCGTGGCCGACGACCTATCGGCCTACCGCGTCAGGTGGCTCAACGGCAAGTGTACGCTGACAGCCCTCAGCGACAAGGCCTCTGACGGCCGCTTCTACATCACCGGCGGCGGCGTGGGCGTCAAGCGCGTGGAGGGCATCACATACGCCGACTGCCAGGCCCTGCCCGCGATTGAACTCGACGGCGGTGTGCGCCCCGACGGCACCTACCAGAGCCGCGCCTTCGCCGTCATGAAGAGCGGCGAGGACTTCACCCTCTGGGCCGACCGTCAGGAGGCCGACATCGTAGGCTACGACTATG
>CAMPCG010000404.1 GCA_946644025.1 uncultured Prevotellaceae bacterium
TTTATTTGGGGGGCGGCCTCGCAGGCCGCACAATGGACGAAACTTTTTGGCGGGGCGGGCGCGCGGGAGGCACCATGGACGAAAGGGATGGTGGCGGTTACTGTGGCATTTGAGGAATTGCTATTTCATCCTCCACTGACCGTCCTTGTCGGTGACCATGGGCACGACGACTTCCTCCTGGGTGCCGTCGCCATAGTCGAGGAGCATGAACACCTGCATGACGTTGGTCGTGGAGTCGCTCTGCGCCCTTGTGGCGGTGAATTTCTTCACGCCCTGGTGCAGCTGCTGCTCGGTGGCCATGTACATCTTGTAGGCGTCGGCCAGCTGTGGGCGCATCTCGGCGGGGATGTTGTCGATGTCGTGGCGGAAGGCCAGGAAACCGTCGTAGTCGCCCTGGAGCAGACGGTCGTAGCACGCCTGGGCCACGGCCATGGCCTCGGCCTGGGCCACCTCTTCGGGCGACTTACTTTCCTTACACGAAATGCAGGCAATGACAACAAGCAGCACGGACAGTACCGCTTTGCAAAGAAGAGTCTTCATCTGTTGGGGTTGGGGAATCATATCTTTACTTTTGTCTGATAAACACGTTAATGGGTGTGCCGGTGAGTGTCCAGTTCTCTCTTATTTTGTTCTCGAGGAAGCGGCGGTAGGGCTCCTTCACATACTGCGGCAGGTTGGCGTAGAAGATGAAGGTAGGAATCTGGGTGTCGGGCACCTGACTCACATATTTTATTTTTATATACTTTCCCTTGATGCTTGGCGGGGGTGTAGCCTCTATGATGGGCAGCATCACCTCGTTGAGCTTTGTGGTGCCTATGCGTGCCTTTCGGTTCAGGTAGACCTGCTTGGCGGTCTCCAGGACCCTGAAGATGCGCTGCTTGGTGAGTGCCGAGGTGAAGATGATGGGGAAGTCGCGGAAGGGAGCCATGCGTTCGCGTATGGCGTTCTCGAAGGTGCTGATGGCAATCTGCGACTTGTCCTCCACCAGGTCCCACTTATTCACGGCAACGACGAGGCTCTTGTTGTTCTTCTGTATGAGCTGGAAGATGTTCATGTCCTGTGCCTCTATGCCTCGTGTGGCGTCTATCATCAGTATGCAGACGTCGCTGTTCTCTATGGCCCTGATGGAGCGCATGACGCTGTAGAACTCCAGGTCCTCCGACACCTTGTTCTTTCGGCGTATGCCGGCGGTGTCTACCAGGTAGAAGTCAAAGCCGAACTTGTCGTATCGGGTGTAGATGCTGTCGCGTGTCGTTCCGGCGATGTCGGTTACGATGTGTCTGTCTTCGCCTATGAAGGCATTGATGATGCTCGACTTTCCCACGTTGGGTCGTCCCACCACTGCAAAGCGTGGTATGCCCTCCTCCAGTCCGTCGTCGGTCTTCTCGGGCAGCATTTCCATGATTTTGTCCAGCAAGTCGCCCGTTCCGCTGCCCGTCACGGCGCTCACGCACCAGGGGTCGCCCAGCCCTAACTTGTAGAAGTCGTACTGTCCGTAGAGGTCTTTGCCGTCGTCGGCCTTGTTGAGCACGAGCAGTGTGGGCAGCTTTGCCCTTCGGAGTATCTGTGCCACGTCTGCGTCGAGGTCGGTGACCCCGTTCTTGATGTCGCAGAGGAAGAGCACGAGGTCGGCCTCCTCGGTGGCGATGACCACCTGTTTGCGTATTTCCTCTTCGAAGATGTCGTCGCTGTTGACCACCCATCCTCCGGTGTCGACCACGGAGAACTCCCGTCCGCACCATTCGCACTTGCCATACTGCCGGTCGCGTGTGGTGCCGGCCTGGTCGCTGACGATGGCCTGACGGCTATTGGTCAGTCTATTGAATAATGTGGACTTGCCCACGTTAGGACGGCCCACAATCGCTACTAGGTTTCCCATATTATATGATATATGTGTATTAGTTTGGGGCAAAATTACGAATAAATCGGGAGACGGCCAAAGAAATTCACGTTTTTTAGAAGTCAGGGTAAGGGTTGAATGGAATTGTTTTCGTAATTTTGCAGCCTAAAAGGCATCTAAACTAAACAAAGCAAAAGTCAGAGACTATGAAACATCAGCTGAGAAGCAGCGTCTGCACTGAGGGCAGGCGCATGGCAGGAGCCCGTGCGCTATGGGTGGCGACGGGTATGAAGCAGGAGCAGTTCGGGCGGCCCATCATCGCCGTCGTCAACTCCTTCACCCAGTTTGTACCAGGTCATACCCATCTGCACGAGATAGGCCAGACCGTGCGGCAGGAGATAGAGCGTCTGGGCTGCTATGCCGCCGAGTTCAACACCATCGCCATCGACGACGGTATCGCCATGGGCCACGACGGTATGCTCTACTCCCTACCCTCCCGTGACATCATCGCCGACTCAGTGGAGTATATGGTCAATGCCCACAAGGCCGACGCCATGGTGTGCATCTCCAACTGCGACAAGGTGACGCCCGGTATGCTCATGGCCGCCATGCGGCTGAACATTCCCACGGTCTTCGTCAGCGGAGGTCCCATGGAGGCCGGTCGCTGGCGTGGCGAGAACGCCGACCTCATCACTGCCATGGTGAAGGGTGCCGACCCCACGGTGAGCGACGCCGACCTTGAAGAGCTGGAGCGCTGTGCCTGCCCCGGCTGCGGTTCCTGCTCGGGCATGTTCACCGCCAACTCCATGAACT
>CAMPCG010000405.1 GCA_946644025.1 uncultured Prevotellaceae bacterium
GCATCTCCTCGGAACCGAGTTTTTGCGACAGCTGGAGCAGCTCGGGAAGGGGGAACAGCCCGTGCTGCAGCACACCGGCAAAGGAGATGACCTTGCGTCCGCCCTCGTAGATGCCGTCGCGGATGACGCCGTCCACAGGGTCGTAGGTCGAGGCGATGTAGGTGAGCGAGCCGTCCTTGTCGGCCTGCTTCACCCGCAGGTTCTTGATGTTGAAGCCGTCGTCGGTAGACCATGAAGCCCCCCCTACGGCCCCAGAGGAAGAAGCCCCCCCTACGGCCCCCGAGGGGGCTTCTGTAGTTTTGCGCGGAGAAAGGTAGGAAGAACCTATAGTAGCCCCCTCGGCGGCTTGGGGGACCTCCAGTGCGTAGAATCTGGTCTGCGTCTGGCTCAGGGCCGTCTCCAGCTCGCTCATCTGCAGCACCTGACGGGGGTGATAGGGCGACACACGCAGCGTCTGTCCGCCGTCGACGATGTACTTGCCCAGCCCCAGGGCCAGCGAGGCAATGCCCTCCTCGGCCTGCTCGTCGCCAATGGGGTAATAGTTCAGCGAGCGCAGCACACCCGAGAACGTGGGATAATAGAGGTTGCCATGCTGCTGGCCCACCACCTCCTGCAAGATGACGGCCATCTTCTCCTGGTCGATGACGTTCTGCGTGGCGGTCATGTAGGCCTTCGAGTCGCGGTAGTAGACCGAGGCATAGACGGCCTTGATGGCACAGGCCAGCTGGCGGAGCATCTCGTAGCGGTCGTCGAGATAGGGAATCATATAGGTGGCATAGATGCCGGCAAAGGGCTGGTAGTGCGAGTCTTCGAGCAGCGAGCTGGAGCGCACGGCGATAGGGCTCTTCACCGCGTCGAAGAAGGTGAAGAAGTCGGCAATGAGCGCGTCGGGCAGTTGCGCCTTGAGGAAGTGCTGGAGGATGACCTCGTCGGGAGCATCGCTCAGGGCGATGGACCAGAGGTTGTTGTCGTCCATGAACTGGTCGAAAAAGTCGGTACAGAGCACCACCGTCTTGGGTATCTGCACGGTGGCGTTGGGAAACTGGTTGAGCTCGGGGTGGCGCTTGATGATGTTGTCAAGAAAGGCCAGGCCACGCCCCTTGCCGCCCAGCGAGCCCTCGCCGATACGGGCGAAGTGGGCATAGCGGTCATACTTCAGACGGTCGAAGACGGCCACCACGCCGATGTTCTTCAGCCGGCGGTACTGCACGATGGCCTCGAGGATAATCTTGCGGTGGGCGTCGACGTTGGGCACCTTGTGCCACGTCACCTGCTTGAGGAATGCCGACACGGGGAAGATGGCGCGCGCCGTGAGCCAGCGGCTGATGTGGTTGCGGCGCAGATGGCGCATGAGCGAGTCGTGGGGAATACTGTAGATGTTGTCCTGCAGGTCCTTGAGCGACGTGATGCGCATCACCTCCTCCTTCGTCACCGGGTCGCGGAAGATGAAATCGCCGAAACCCATGTGCTCCTCCAGCAGGTGGCGCAGGTCAACGTTCATCTTCTTCGAGTTCTTGTCTACGAAGTGGAAGCCCTCGGCCTGGGCCCGCTGCCGGTTGACGCTCTCAGAGCTGGTCAGTATGAGGGGCACGTACTCGTCGCGGCGGCGTATCTCGCGCAGCAGCTTAAGCCCGGCCTCGGCGTCGCCCTCCTCGATGTTGTGCAGGCGACCCTGCGGAGCCTCCAGGGGGAAGCGCGTGTCGCTGATGACGCCCAGCGTGTTGTCGTGGTACTTCTCGTATATCTGCATCGCCTCCTCATAGCTCGTGGCCAGCACCACCTTGGGCCTGCCCCTCTTGCGCTGGGCGGCGGCGTGGGGGTTGAGGGCCTCGGTAGAGAAGCGCTTCGACTGCGCCAGGATGTAGTTGTAGAGATAGGGCAGCATGGAGGAGTAGAAGCGGATGTTGTCCTCCACGAGCAGAATCATCTGCACACCGGCCTCGGCAATGTCGTGCTCAATGTTCATGCGGTCCTCAATGAGCTTGATGATGGAGAGGATGAGGTTGGTGTTGCCCAGCCAGCAGAAGATGTAGTCGAAGATGGACATGTCCTCGTCCTGCATACGCCGGGTGATGCCGTGGGAGAAGGGTGTGAGCACCACGCAGGGCACGGTGGGCTTGATCTGCTTCACCTCGCGGGCCACGGTGA
The DNA here is from genome assembly GCA_946644025.1 of uncultured Prevotellaceae bacterium. Next base: position 2,149 of record CAMPCG010000405.1, read on the forward strand.
AGGCGTCGTTGTCGGCATTACCGGGCATACAGATGACGAGGTCGATGTTGGTCGTGTCGAGCACGTGCCGGGCCTCATCGGTGGTACTGACCTGGGTGAACGACGGGGGGTAGCGCATACCCAGCTCGGTGTACTCGTCGAACACCTTCTCGTCCACGCGGCCGTCGTCCTCGAGCATGAACGCGTCGTAGGGGTTGGCCACAATGAGCACGTTGAAGATGCGGCGCGGCATGAGGTTCACAAACGACACGTCCTTCAGGTAGAACGTGTCAAACTCCTGAGGTATCTTGATGGTTTCTTCCATATTACTTCATTTACTCGGACGGATTTTATCGGCGACAAAGGTAATAAAAATTTCCGAGATGGCAAAAGAAACCATTGTATTTGTTATATCATGCCCGAATATGGTTTCTTTCTAAAGCCACGTTCTATAAATGGTTCTGCAAGAATTAGTGTGGATGTGTTTTTCTAAGGAGTCTGGGAGTTTAGG
>CAMPCG010000406.1 GCA_946644025.1 uncultured Prevotellaceae bacterium
GGAATGTTGCTGACCAAACTCCCCTCCCTTCGGGAGGGGTTGGGGGTGGGCTTATCCTGCTGGTCCACGTGACCTCCTCGAACGCCGGTCTCCGCGTTGTTGCCATTGCCGACGCAGCCATCGGCAACCTGGCCGACAACCAGGCGGCGCTGGCCAAGACGCTGGGCGTCAGCTTGGACGCGTCGTGCAAGGACGCCAGCCGCGGGTCGTTCTGCCCGGGCTTCGAAGACATCTTATTCATTAACAAAGAAAAACTGTTCAACTATGAAAACATTGACTACGATGAGAAATATGGCCCTCAGTATCGGGGCAGCAACTCTAAACCCACACGGCAGGCTGCTGCGCGTACTGCCGGCTCTCGCGGCGTGGCTGTGGCTGCTGCCGCTGCACCTGCTGGACCGGCTGGCGCAGCGCCTGCTGAGGCTGGAGGAGCGCACGCAGCTGACGGCGGAGCAGCTGCTGAGCTGGAACGAACCTACAAAGGAGTGACTTATGAAAAAATTATTCAACAGTGGTTTCATGACCTCAAAGGCGGGATGCCGGCAGTGGGCGACCGTCATCAGAGCCTGTTCCAGCTGGCTTGTGACCTTAGGTATATCACGGACGCCGACGAGTCGCTGCTGGAGTCGCTGCTGGCGCAGTGTGCAGTGGGACAGGTCATCTGCCGTGAGCGTGGCCGAGGGGAGATTGCCCGTATTGCAAGCGACGCAAATAGCAAGCAGCTCTTTAAGAACATACCGCGACAGATGCGTGGCGTCCTCGCAAACGCTGGTGTTCGTCTCGGCACCACGGGAGCAGGCGCTGCTGCTGGCCCGGCGCCTCGCATTGACTACGGGGCTTGGTGGCAACGGCTGCATCCTCTACTTGACGACAGCCCAGGGTTCAGAGAGGCTGTGGCCACCCTGCCCGATGAGCACAAGATAGGGGGCGTGCTGGCTGCGGGCGCCATGCTGGGCACATACCTGACGCGCACGTGGTGGACGCACTTCGACGGCAAGGCCTACCGCCTCAGCTTCCTGGTGTACATCATCGGCAACGCCGCCAGCGGCAAGTCGTTCGTCGTCGACATGGACCGCCTGATCATGGCGCCCATGCTGGCTGCCGACAAGGTGGGGCGCGAGTGGGAGCGCAAGTACAAGGAGGAGATGAAGCGGCGCGCCGCGTCGAGCAAGGACGCCCGCGTGGCGGCACCCGAGCAGCAGCACCCCGTGATACGCTACGTGCCCAGCACCATCTCGAACGCCATGCTCTACCGACGGCTGACCGACGCCCTCGACCCGCAGACGCTCGATGCGCTGGGCGAGCCCCTGCACCTGCACATCTACACCTGCGAGGCCGAGCTGGCCACGGCGCTGCGCGTGCAGCAGGGCTCGTGGGCTGGCAAGATGGACCTGGAGTGCAAGTCGTTCCAGAACGAGATGGCGGGCGTGGACTATGCCAACGACCAGAGCCAGAACGGCATCATCCAGGTGAACTGGAACCAGGTGGTCAGCGGCACGCCCGACGCCATGCGCCGCAAGATACGCCCCGCCACGGTGCTCGACGGTCTGGTGACGCGTCTGTGCGTGTTCACCATGCCGCAGAACGACTACGCCATGATTGAGCGCCGACGGGTCGTGGTGGACCACGAGCGCGAGTGCCTGCTGCGCTCGCTGGGACTCAGGCTGGAGCAGGTGAAGGGCGAGCTGAAGTGTGAGCGGCTGGTGGACTACAGCTACGACTACGAGCGCGAGCTGACGGAGCAGGCCGCCATGAACGAGGACCGCTGCCTGGACTACTTCCGCAAGCGCATACCGCTCATCATGGTGCGCTACGCGCTGGTGCGCGCCGTGCTCAGACAGCTGCCGCAGGTGCTCAAGGGCGAGGAGCTGCACATCGAGGACTCGGACTTGGAGTTTGCACGTCTCGTCGGCGACTTCGTGCTGATGGAGCAGATGTATATGTTCGGCAACGACGTGATGGACGCTCTGGAAGCGCAGGACGCCGCCTTCGTGCCGCGCCGACGTGCCAACAAGACAAAGGAGCGCTTCGACCGTCTGCCGCAGACGTTTTCGCGCGAGATGATGGTGGAGTTGATGCCTGAAGTCAGTAACTCTGCTATCAGTAAAATCCTGCTGCGGTGGCAGGAAGACGGCCTTATACGGAAAGAGAATGATAAGTATATAAAAAAAGGACAATTATGACAAGAGGAACAAGAAACAACAACCCCCTGAACATCCGTTTCAGCGAGAACAACAAGTGGCGAGGCAAGAAGTGGGGTGAAGACAAACACGACCTCGCCTTCGAAGAGTTTGACACCATGACCAACGGCGTGAGGGCGGCCATACGCCTGCTGCGCAACTACATCAAGGCGGGCTACGACACGGCAGAGAGCATCGTGCTGCGCTGGTGTCCGCACTACGACCCGGCGGCAGGCACGGAGAACGACACCGACCGCTACCTGACCTTCGTCACCGAGCGTCTGCAGGCAGCCTTCCCGCAGATGACGAAGCGCACGAAGATCTACTGGTACGACTTCGAGGTGCTCTACTGCCTGGTATCGGCCATGGCGTGGATGGAGAGCCGCTACAAGGTGCCGCCGCAGCTGTTCTTCGAGGCGTGGAAGACGCTG
>CAMPCG010000407.1 GCA_946644025.1 uncultured Prevotellaceae bacterium
TGCTCGGCGTGAGCAAAAACGCCACAGAAGACGAGATCAAGAAGGCCTATCGAAAGATAGCCATCAAGTATCATCCCGACCGCAACCCCGGCGACAAGAAGGCCGAGGAGCTCTTTAAGGAGGCCGCCGAGGCCTACAACGTGCTCCACGACCCCCAGAAGCGGCAGCAGTATGACCAGTTCGGATTCAACGGCCCCATGGGCGGAGGCTTCGAAGGATTTGGAGCCTCGATGAACATGGACGACATCTTCCAGATGTTTGGCGACGTCTTCGGAGGCGGAGGATTCTCAGGCTTCGGCGGCGGACGCCGTTCGGGGCGCCGGCAGCAGCACCGGGGCACCGACCTGCGGCTGAAGGTGAAGCTCTCGCTGCAGGAGGTGAGCCAGGGAGTGACCAAGAAGTTCAAGGTGCGCAAGGACGTGGCCTGCAGTCACTGCCACGGAACGGGAGCCGAGGACGGCAGCGGCCACGAGACCTGCCCACAGTGCCACGGCTCGGGCGTCATCACGCGAACGGCGCAGAGCATCTTCGGCATGATGCAGACACAGACCGTCTGCCCCACCTGTCAGGGCGAGGGACAGATTATTAAAAACAAGTGTACACACTGCCAGGGCACGGGCATAACCAAGGGCGAGGAGGTGGTCGAGATAAACATCCCCGCCGGAGTGGCCGAGGGAATGGTGGTGAACGTGCCCGGAAAGGGCAATGCCGGTATGCGCGGAGGAATACCCGGCGACATACAGGTGTTCATAGAGGAGGAGGACAACAACACCTTCGTACGCGACGGTAACGACCTGATATACAATCTTCTGCTCGACTTCCCTACAGCAGCACTCGGAGGCGAGGTCGACATACCCACCATCGAGGGACGAACCCTGAAGGTGAAGATAGACAGCGGCACACAGCCCGGTAAGACCATGCGGCTGCGCGGCAAGGGACTGCCCGCCGTGCAGGGCTACGGACAAGGCACCGGCGACCTCGTGGTCAACATCTCGGTCTACGTGCCCAAGACCCTCTCACGCGACGAGAAGAAGGCACTCGAGAGCTTCCGCGACAGCGACAACTTCAAGGGAGACAAGCAGACCAGCGACAGCATCTTCAGCCGCTTCAAGAACTATTTCAGCTAACTCCTCACTCCCCATGAACTACCAGGAGACTTGCGACTATCTCTTCAGCCAGACGGCGAACTTCGAGCAGCAGGGCACTAAGGGCTACAAGCCCGGACTGGACACCTCGCTGGCCATCGACGAGCACTACGGCCACCCACACCGCCACTTCCGCTGCATACACGTGGCGGGAACAAACGGCAAGGGCTCGGTGTCCCACCTCATCGCCGCACAGCTGCAAGGCTGCGGCTACAGCGTGGGACTCTACACCTCGCCCCACATCCTCGACTTCAGTGAGCGAATACGCGTGAACGGAAAACCCATCGGCGAGGACTACGTCGTGAACTTCGTGGAGGAGGGCCGCAGCTTCTTCGAGCAGCAGCAAGCCACCTTCTTCGACATTGCCACCGTCATGGCCTTCAACTACTTCAAGGACATGAACGTAGACATAGCCGTGGTAGAGGTGGGGCTGGGCGGACGCCTGGACTGCACCAACATCATCACCCCCATACTGAGCATCATCACCAACGTCTCGCTCGACCACACGCAGCTGCTCGGCGACACCGTGGAGCAGATTGCCAGGGAGAAGGGCGGCATCATCAAGCCCGGAGTGCCCGTCGTCGTCGGCGAGGCCACGCCAGAGACGCGGCCCGTGTTCCAGGCAATGGCACAGGAGGCCGACGCGCCCATCACCTTCGCAGAGGACAAGCAAGAGGTAGTGGAGTGGCAGCTGTCGCCCGAGGGCTACATGCACTACAAGACAAAGCACCTGGGCGAGCTGGACTGTGAGCTGACCGGCGACTACCAGCCCCTGAACATGAACACCGTGCTCGTGGCCCTGCAGCAGCTGGCGGCCCTTGGCTACATGGCCCAGTGTGCCAACCCCGACAACAACCGCAAGGCGCTGGCCGAGATGAACCGCGCCTTCAGGAACGTGGTGAACGGTACGGGGCTCAGAGGCCGGTGGCAGAAGGTGAGGAGCAACCCCACCGTGGTATGCGACAGCGGCCACAACCCCGGAGCATGGCAGTACCTGTCACGCCAGCTCCAGAGCGTGAAGTGCCGCCAGCTGCGCATCGTCTTCGGCATGGTGGGCGACAAGGACGTATACAGCGTCATGTCGCTCCTGCCAAAGAATGCCCGCTATTATTTTACCAAGGGCAGCACCAAGCGCGCCATGCCCGAGACCTCGCTGAAGCTCTTTGCCGGGCAGTTCGGACTTGAAGGCGACTGCTACCCCACCGTAGACGAGGCATATAATGCCGCCTTGCGCGAGTCCGATGCCAACGACTTCATCTTCGTGGGCGGCAGCTTCTACGTCGTGGCAGACTTCATGAAGAGAGGAAACGAGTGGTGAGCCTTGGGGGGGTGAGAGGTGGGGGGTGAGAGGTGAGAGGTTACCATTGCGGCAAAACATTCCTCCCCCCCCTCCCCACTCACCCCCAAAAACTCACCACTCACCACTCACCACTCACCCCC
>CAMPCG010000408.1 GCA_946644025.1 uncultured Prevotellaceae bacterium
GCACAGCCGGCAGAATGCAAATAGTTGTTGCATTTCTACGAATAAAAGTTAAAAGCGGTGCTGACGGCGAAGAAAGCAATATCGGAGACTTGCGAGATTGGAGTTTTTCCGCTTTCTTTGCACCAAGAAAAACCTAAGGACGATGAAGAAGAACGAACAGACACTGACCAGAACGGAGTTCCAGGTAATGACGATACTCTGGGACTTGGGACATGCCGCCTGCGCCTGGGACATCCTGGAGCGGTGGGAAGAGCCGAAGCCTGCCTACACCACCGTAGCCACCTACCTGAAGGTGCTGCGTGAGAAGGGCTTCGTAGATTACTTCAAGAACAAGGGCGAGGGCAAGACCCACCAGTATGTGGCCAAGGTGACGCGGGCCGAATATACGCGGCAGGCCATGCAGGAGGTGAAGAACAGCTTCTTCGGCGGCAGCATCAAGAAGATGCTCTGCTTCTTCGTCGAGGAGGAAAAGCTGACGGCCGAAGAGATTCAGAAACTATTGGAGGAGATAGAAGAATGAACATGTTACTTGTATATACCCTGAAGTCGGCACTGGTGCTCACGCTGCTCTACCTGCCCTACACGCTGATGCTGCGGCGTGAGCGGTTCTTCCGGCTGAACCGACTGACGCTGCTCACCATACTGCTGTTGGCACTGGTGCAGCCGCTGTGCAAGGTGGCCTCGCCCGAGAGCCTCACGCAGGTGCCGGTGGTGGCCGACACGCAGCAGCTGGTCTATCAGATGGAGACCGCCATTACCGAAGCACCCATCTACGTCTTGGGGAACCCAGAGGAGGCTACCGCATGGGGCTGGCAGGAGTGGCTTGCCCTCGTCTATGCGGCGGGCATGGCCGCCATGCTCTGCCTGCGCATCTGCCAGTTGGTGCAGATACGCTGGGCCATGCGCCGCGGCTGTCTGTGGAGGCAGCGCGAGGACGACGGCGTCACCGTCTGCTGCCACGTGGGCAACGGCGCCCCGTTCAGCTGGATGCGCAGCATCTACATCAGCGAAGCCGACTACGAGCAGAACGGTCGCGCCATCCTGCTGCACGAGCGGGCGCACATCCATCTACGCCACTCACTCGACATTCTGCTGCTCACCCTTGTCGAGGCCGTGCAGTGGTGGAATCCCGTCATCTATATGCTCGGCCGCAGCCTGCGCAACGTCCATGAATACGAGGCCGACGACCACGTGCTCCGTCAGGGTGTCTCGCTGACTGACTACCAGACGTTGCTCGTCCGCAAGGCCTTGGCCGACACGGCGTATGCCTTTGCCAACAACTTCAACCGCAGCCACATCCTGAAGCGCATTGAAATGATGAAGCGCCCGCCGTCCAGTTCCTGGCTCCGTGCCAAAGCGCTCTACGTCGTGCCGCTCATCCTCTTCACGCTCGTCGTCTCGGCCACGCCAGTCATCGAGCCCCTGCTCATTGTCGACGGCGAGGAGGTGGACCGTGACCGCGTGAACCAGCTCCAGGGCGACAGCATCGCCTACGTCACCGTGCTCAAAGGTGTGAGCGCCACCGCCCTCTACGGCGAGAAGGGAAGAGGCGGCGCCGTCCAAATCGAGACGAAGAAGCGGGCGGAGGAAACACCTCAAGGGGTGTTCGACATCGCCGAGGAGATGCCGAGGTTCCCCGGTGGCGACGCGGCTTTCAAACAGTACATGGCCCATCATGTGCGATATCCGAAGGCGGCCGCTGAGAATGGAGTAGGAGGAACCGTCAAGGTGCAGTTCATCGTCGAGCCAGACGGTCGCATCACGAATGTGCATGCCATCGACTCGCCTGAGGGAGAGGCCGATGCGGAGGTAATCGCATACGGAGCAGCGGACAAACACCCGTCGCAGGACGATGACGACGAGGGTCGTCGCGCCCTGCGTGAGGCGGCAGAAGAACTCTATCGGGAAATGCCGCCCTTCGAGCCTGGCCGACAAAATGGCATACCCGTCCGCGTGCAGATGACAAGAGCCGTCAACTACAGCCTCCAGTAAAAAACGCCCACATATTAAACACTTACGTGATTCATCAAAAATGGTGAACAGCCCATACTATGCCCTAATATTAACATCAATAATGAGAAAGATTTTAGTGACAATCATGGCCTTCGCGCTGACGATAGCAGTGCAGGCACAGAGAGACACCATCGGCGTGTCGAAGTTTACGGCGATTTATCGCTATGAGTGTAAGACTACTGATGCTGACGGACAGCCGGTAACCGACTCAATGTACATTGCCGTGCAGACATCGGGCGGCATCACAAAGAGTTTCCCTTACGAAGAGTACGACAGGCAGAAGAAAGGCGGCTCTCGGATAGCCGACGGCTATCTGGCTGCCCAGATGCATATCGGCACGGTCTTCACGAACTACCCCGAAGGAAGAATCACAACGCAAGAGATGCTCTATCCGTATCGTTACATGACGGACGAGGCTCTGGAGAAGCAGGACTGGACACTGACGGACGCTCAGGACAGCATCTGTGGCTATGCCTGTCAGTCGGCCACGGCCAAGTATCATGGTCTGACGTGGAACGTGTACTACACCGAGGACGTGCCCGCCAGCATCG
>CAMPCG010000409.1 GCA_946644025.1 uncultured Prevotellaceae bacterium
GGGCTACAACGGCAATAAAGAACAGAACGTCGCCTGCCGCTACGACGGCAAGTGGTATGTCATTCGCTACGAGAAGAACGGCGCTGCCACCGACTACACGCTGATAAAAACGCTGAACGGCGACGCATCGTCGCTGCAACTGACCGACGACGGCATCGAATACAACAAGGAATACACCTACCGCGTCATCTTCCTGCCCTCGGTCATGGAGAACAAGTACAGGGAGGACCTGGCTCAGTTGCCCGGCTACGGCAACGGCAGCACCCCCACGGACTACGACCTGTGGAACACGGCTTCGATCAGCACCAAGCTGGAGGTGCCTATCACGCTGACGCAGGACAAGACCTACGACAAGGACGTGTTACTGAAGTGGAAGTACAGCATCCCGACGTCGGGGCTGAGCTGGTACATTGACTATAAGGATACCAACGGCACCACGTGGCTCACGAAGAGCGACGCCATGTCCGTAGACCCTAACCAGACGGAGGCCAGCATCCACTTCAGCGGCACGGTGTGCGACCCCGTTACCTACCGCATCAGGACCACCATCGGTGGCACGAACTTCTACAGCGACACGCTCTCTACCACCTTGCCCTCGGGCAGCTACATCAGCGATGTGACCGCCACGACGGGCACGAAGGAGAGCGAGGTTGACATCAAGTGGAAGGTGGTGAACCCCGACCTCATCAACAAAATCAAGTACCGCGTGCTGCGCCGCCCCATCGGTGTCGAGGGCTCTGACAGCTGGACGGTGTTGGGCACGGTGGAAGACACGAAGTCGGACTACGAGTTTACCGACCGCAACCCCCTGGCGGGCACCTACTACGAATACACCGTTGAGGCCTACGGCGCCAAGTGTGAAGACCAGTTGAAGAAGAGCGACGCTGCCGTCACCCCCGGCTTCTCGCAGGCCCGCGGCACCATCACGGGCCAGATAGCCTTCGGCTCGGGCACGGCGGTGCAGGGCGTCAGGGTGAACCTGGTGAAGTCGAGCACCGACGAGGCCAACGAGCAGCCGCAGTTCCTCTCGCGCTACATCAACGGCAACGGTGCGGGACTCGCCTGGCGTGCCAACAGCGAGAAATATGACAATGTGCTTAACGGCCAGCAGCCGCTGACCCTGCAGCTGTGGGCCCGCCCGCAGAGCACGGCCGCCGGCGGTGCCGCCCAGCAGCAGTTGTTGCAGTTGGCCGGTGCCCTGGAGTTGGGCGTGAAGGAGTCGGGCGGTCGCTTCCACCTCTATGCCATCGACCGCTCGAAGGGCGGCAAGACGGAGAAGGAGTTCCAGAACCTCGTGTTCGACAACACCGACTTCACCCACGTTGCCGCCATCTACAGCGGTGGTAAGTGGACGTTCTACGTAGGCACGGAGGAACTGAAGAAGGCCGAGATGACCATAGCATCCAACAGTTGGAACGCCGTCAAGTCTACCAACGCCACGCTGCCCACACTGAGCCTGGGCGGCAGCGCACAGACCCGCATCGCCGGCAACGGCTATAAGGGCTATGTCGATGACGTGCGCCTCTGGCAGCGCGCCCTCACCGAGGCGGAGATAGCGGAGAACCACACCCGTATACTGGGCGGCACGGAAGGTGGACTTGTGCTCTACTGGCCCTTCGACGAGGGCATGAGCGTGAAGAAATACGCCTTCGACATTGCCCGCCAGGACGGCCTCTACCAGCTGAACCACCCAGAGGTGGGTGTCAACGTGCTGCCCGACAGCAACTGTCCGCAGCACCTGAAGCTCTACGGCATGACCGACAGCGAGGGTAACTATATTATAAAAGGTGTGCCCTTCCAGCAGGGCGGCACCAACTACAAGATTGTACCAGAACTGGGCATCCACGAGTTTGCGCCTGCCACGCGCACCATGTTCGTCAGCCCCACGAGTCTGACGGCCAACAACATCGACTTCGAGGACGTGTCGAGCTTCCCTATGCAGGGACGTATCACCTACGCCGGCACCAACATCCCCGTGGAGGGCATCCGCCTCTACGTTGACGGTGAGCTGCAGACGAAGCAGGGCAAGGTGGTGGAGACCGACGCCGACGGACGCTACCTGATGTCAGTACCCATCGGCAAGCACTATGTGGAGGCATTGCTCGACGGCCACACGATGGTGGCAGGCGGCCGCTTCCCCCTGCAGGATGTGCACAACTTCGACGGTCCCGTCGTCTACGACTTCCAGGACTCAACGCTGGTCAACTTCGTGGGCCGTGTGAGCGGAGCCACCAAGAACGACACGCTGGCCGTGGGCTTCGGCGCGTCGAACAACAACATCGGCGTGGCCAAGATTACGCTGAAGCTGAACAACGAGAGCCAGCTCTTCAACTACTACAGCGACCAGGCCGGCACCGAGGAACGCCCCTTCCAGAGCGACACCGCCGCCATCCGCAGCCATGCCTGGGCCGGCAAGGGCAGCGACGCGAAATACATCTACATTGAGACCGACTCCACGACGGGCGAGTTCTCGGCCCTGCTGCCCCCGATGAAGTATATTGTGAAGAGCATCA